>NZ_JAHZPT010000046.1:0-8546 GCF_019929545.1 Streptococcus mitis | reverse complement strand
AAATAATAACCTCATCTTATGATAAGGCTATTATCTCATATTTTGGTGTCCATTGGATAGGTTTTTAGAGGTGCCCTCAAATAATTCATCCCCTAAGTGTATTGTATTAGACACTATTAAAGGTCAAGGAGTTCGAGAGCTGGAAGAAATGAAATCCAATCATCATCTTCGCCCTACTGTAGAGGAGAGACAAATGTTAACTTCAGTTGTAGAAAGATTAAGTCAGGAATTGGAGGAAACAGAATGATGAGAAGTACGAAAGAATTACGACATGTGTATAGAGATTTCCTTCTAGAAGCTAACCAAAGTTATTCTGATATAGTAGTTTTAGAAGCAGACTTGTCAAGTTCGATGACTACTAATAATCTTGAAAAGGACTTTGGAGACCGTTATGTGAATGTTGGGATCATGGAAGCAGAAATGGTCGGGCTTGCAGCAGGTTTATCTATTCAGGGGTTTAGACCTTATCTTCATACATTTGGCCCTTTTGCTTCACGAAGAGTATTTGATCAATTATTTATTTCTCTTGGGTACGCACAATTGGATGCCACTGTGATTGGCTCAGATGCAGGAGTAACGGCAGAGATGAATGGTGGAACACATATGCCATTTGAAGAAATTGGATTGTTACGTTTAATTCCTAAATCAATCATTTTTGAAGCAACTGATGATATCCAATTTCGTGAAATCTTGAACCAGACATTAGAATTAAAAGGACTAAAATATATTCGAACAATTAGAAAAGCTCCAGAGGCTGTATATCAAGGTGGAGAAGATTTTTCTAAAGGCTACATTGAGTTAAGACACGGTGAAGATGTTGTAATAGTTGCTTCTGGCATAATGGTTGCTCCAAGTATTCGAGTTGCGGATGAACTGTCTAAATTAGGTTATTCAGTAGGTGTGATAGATTTATTTAGAATCAAACCGATACCAGAACAGATAAAAACAATGTTAAGCGGAAAAACTATATTTACTGTAGAAAACCACAATCAGATAGGTGGAATTGGCAGTGCTTTATGTGAATTATTCTCTGATGATGGAATAACAAAAATTCATCGGATGGGTGTTCAAGAAAGATTCGGTCAAGTAGGGAAAATGGATTATCTTCTTAATGAGTATGGTTTGAGTGAATCGAATATAAAAGAGAAAGTTTTAGCGTTTTATAATGCAAGATAGATATTAAATACACTTATCTGAAAGAACTTCTGTAAAAATTACATTACGTTATTTAAAGCGAGCGGATTAAAAGCATATTCTGGTAATCAGAAAGTGCCCTGATCCGCTTTGTTGTTTTTAATTTAAAATGTTTATATGTGTATAGAATTTTCTGAAAATTCAAGAATTTTCTTCTGTTCATTGCCTTTAAAATGTGCTATAATAGTAAAAACTGAAATGGGAGGGAACAAATGACTGAATTAGCTAAACGTCATCGCAGTAGCATTTATGATAGTATGGTTAAATCACCAAACCGTGCTATGCTTCGTGCGACTGGTATGACAGATAAGGACTTTGAAACACCGATTGTGGGAGTGATTTCGACTTGGGCGGAAAATACACCATGTAACATCCACTTGCATGATTTTGGGAAATTGGCTAAAGAGGGTGTCAAATCTGCAGGTGCTTGGCCTGTGCAGTTTGGAACTATTACTGTAGCGGACGGGATTGCTATGGGAACGCCTGGTATGCGTTTCTCTTTGACATCTCGTGATATCATTGCGGACTCTATCGAGGCGGCTATGGGTGGTCACAATGTGGATGCCTTTGTTGCTATCGGTGGTTGTGACAAGAACATGCCTGGTTCTATGATTGCCATTGCTAATATGGATATTCCAGCAATTTTCGCCTATGGTGGAACTATTGCACCGGGAAATCTTGATGGTAAAGATATTGACTTGGTTTCTGTTTTTGAGGGTATCGGAAAATGGAACCACGGTGACATGACAGCTGAGGACGTAAAACGTCTTGAATGTAATGCCTGCCCTGGTCCTGGTGGCTGTGGTGGTATGTACACAGCTAATACCATGGCGACTGCTATCGAAGTTCTCGGTATGAGTTTGCCAGGCTCTTCATCTCATCCAGCTGAATCAGCTGACAAGAAAGAAGATATCGAAGCAGCAGGACGTGCTGTTGTTAAGATGTTGGAACTAGGTCTTAAACCATCAGATATCTTGACTCGTGAAGCCTTTGAAGATGCTATCACTGTAACTATGGCTCTAGGTGGTTCTACAAACGCCACTCTTCACTTGCTTGCCATTGCCCATGCTGCCAATGTTGACTTGTCACTTGAGGACTTCAATACGATTCAAGAACGTGTGCCTCACTTGGCTGACTTGAAACCATCTGGTCAGTATGTCTTCCAAGATCTCTACGAAGTCGGTGGTGTGCCTGCGGTTATGAAATATCTCTTGGCAAATGGTTTCCTTCATGGAGACCGCATCACATGTACTGGTAAGACTGTCGCTGAGAACTTGGCTGACTTTGCAGACCTCACTCCAGGTCAAAAAGTTATTATGCCACTTGAAAATCCAAAACGTGCGGATGGTCCGCTTATCATCTTGAACGGGAACCTTGCCCCTGACGGTGCGGTTGCCAAGGTATCAGGTGTGAAAGTGCGTCGTCACGTTGGACCAGCTAAGGTCTTTGACTCAGAAGAAGATGCTATTCAGGCCGTTCTGACAGATGAAATCGTTGATGGCGATGTAGTCGTTGTTCGTTTCGTTGGACCTAAGGGTGGTCCTGGTATGCCTGAGATGCTGTCACTTTCATCAATGATTGTTGGTAAAGGTCAAGGAGACAAGGTTGCCCTCTTGACAGATGGACGCTTCTCTGGTGGTACTTATGGTCTGGTTGTTGGACATATCGCTCCTGAAGCTCAGGATGGTGGACCAATTGCCTACCTTCGTACAGGCGATATCGTTACGGTTGACCAAGATACCAAAGAAATTTCCATGGCCGTATCCGAAGAAGAACTTGAAAAACGCAAGGCAGAAACAACCTTGCCACCACTCTATAGTCGTGGTGTCCTCGGTAAATATGCCCATATCGTATCATCTGCTTCACGCGGAGCCGTGACAGACTTCTGGAATATGGACAAGTCAGGTAAAAAGTAAATTCAAAAAGCAAGCCAACTTTGGCTTGCTTCTTTTCATCTTCAAAAGTAATTTACCTGCTTAACGAGGTGGCAGTCCAAGGGCAATGCGGCCGTAGCGACTGATTCGTGTAATCTTCCAGGCAGGCGACCAGGTAACTTCAACCTTGACATCTTCGATACCCTCGATTTGTTTCAGACCTGCCACGATTTCGATAGGCAGGCTTTCGGCGCAATCGCAGGCGGTGTCGGTGAAGGTCATGACAATTTTGCAGAGGCCTGTTTCGTCTAGATTGATCTCATAAATCAGCCCTAGATTGTAAACATCCAATTCCACATCTGTATCAAAAACCTTCTCTAGTTTTTCGATAATTTGGTCTTGCAAGGCCAAAGCCCGGTCATTGATTTTGATATCGTCTCTCATTACAGTCCCTCCACGTGATAAATATCCTCTATTTTCTCATAATTCTGACAATTTGGCAAGTTTTTGATGAATTTTCTGAAAAAATATGATAATATAAAGAAAACACTGAATCAAGGGGAAGCCTATGGAGCAGATTGGAAAAGTCTTTAGACAATTACGAGAGTCAAGAAATATCTCGCTGAGACAAGCAACTGGGGGACAATTTTCGCCGTCTATGTTATCTCGCTTTGAAACAGGTCAGAGTGAGCTTTCGGTGGAAAAGTTTCTATTTGCCCTAGAAAATATATCTGCCAGTGTAGAGGAAATCCTCTTTCTAGCGAGAGGTTTTCAGTATGATACAGATTCTGAGTTGAGAAAAGAAATCCTAGATGTCTTGGATCCAAAGAATATAGCACCTCTTGAAGACCTGTATCGCAAGGAGTACCAAAAGCATACCCATTCTCAAAACAAACAGAAACATATTCTAAATGCCATTATTATCAAGTCTTATATGAAGAGCATGGATGAAAGGGTAGAGTTAACAGCAGAGGAGGGGAAAGTCCTTCATGATTATTTGTTTTCTACCGAGATCTGGGGAATCTATGAACTCAATTTATTTTCAGTCAGTTCACCATTTCTATCTGTTTCTCTTTTCACTAGGTATGTTAGAGAGATGGTACGTAAATCTGATTTCCTAATGGAAATGTCTGGCAATCGAAACCTTTTTCACACTATACTATTGAATGGCTTTTTAGCCAGCATTGAGTGTGAAGAATTTACCAATGCCTCTTATTTTAAACGTGTTATCGAAGAGCGTTTCTACAATGAAAATGAAACCTATTTCCGAATTGTCTATTTGTGGGCGGAAGGTCTCCTTGATAGCAAGCAAGGCAGAGTCAAGGAAGGTCAGAAAAAGATGGAAGATGCTGTCCGTATTTTTGAGATGCTTGGCTGTAATAAATCTGCCGAATACTATAGAAATACGACCGATTGTTGAATATCTGCAAACTAAGAAAATCATTTGAAATTTTAAGCGATAGAATTGTTGACCTCTCTCGTGTCACTGGAGAAATTCTATCGTCTCTTTTTACTTATTTTTTTGTTGCATATATTCAAAAGTTTTTCCTCTAAAATTTCTAAGTGCTATACTATAGTCATACTTCACATAAAACTTCGAACAAGAAGGGAGATTACCTATGAAACTATTGTTTAGAAATCACGCTTATCGACTCTTGACTTTGTCACGCTTCTTCAATGCTTTTGGTGCTTCGATTTTCAACCTGGTCTTTATCGTCTATGCATCGACCTTGCCACAAGCCTCTTTTGCTGTTGCTATGGCGAATATTGTCATGATTATTCCGACTCTCTTTACAGTTTTTGTAGGGATTCGGGCAGATTACACGAGGGACAAGGTCAAATGGATGATCTATAGCGGTTTGTTTCAGGCAGTTTTATTTTTTCTAGCAGCCCTAGTTGTTCAGCAAGCTAGTCTCTTTGCCTTTTCTAGTCTGTGTTTAATCAATGTCATTAGCGATGTCATCAGTGATTTTGCTGGTGGTTTGCGCATGCCTCTTATTAAGGAAAAAGTAGCTGAAGATGATCTGATGGAGGCTTACTCATTTTCACAGTTCATCACCTATATTTCAGCTATTGGGGGTCAAGCTTTTGGAGTCTGGCTCTTAGGTCTATCGGTCAACAATTTTTCCCTCGTTGCGGGAATCAATGCCTGTTTTTTCCTAGTATCAGCCGTTATCCTCTTTTTAGGAAAAAGCAAATTGAGCCTGTCAATGTCATCTGCTGATGGTAAAATTCTAAAAAATGAGAAGCTTCCGATCAAAGAGCAGTTCCTAACGATTTATCGAAATTTACGTCTCGTTTTTCTTAAAGGTGGACAGAAAAACTTTGGATTCATGATCTTTGCTGTCTTGCTTATCAATGCCTTGGGTGGGGCTTTAGGAAGCATCTATAACATCTTCTTTTTGAGCCATTCTCTCTTGAATTTTTCTTACACAGAGGCACTATTTATCAATCAATTCGGTGTTTTAGTAGCAATCATCATCAGTAGCCTTACGGGCAATGATTATTTTGGGAAGCAGTCCTTGCCTAGATTGATGATGTGGGTGACCGTAGGACTCAGTCTAATTGGTCTAGCTAATTTATTCAATCAAGTCGTACTTGGTTTACTATTTCTCTTTTCAACTCTGTATGTGTCTGGTAAAGTTCAACCAAAGATTAGTGCCATGCTCATGAAAAATCTAGCTCCAGAGGTTCTAGCTCGTACCAGTAATTTTTTAGGTCTCTTGTTTACCTTATCCATACCTGTGGGAACAGCCTGTTTTTCACTTGTAGCCGTATGGAATATACAGTTGACTTGGATACTATTTGTTGGTTTTTCCTTCCTAGCTATTCTTTTGACAGTTATTAATCTCAAAAATGATATCTAATACTCTTCGAAAATCTCTTCAAACCACGTCAGTGTCGCCTTACCGTACTCAAGTACAGCTTGCGGCTAACTTCCTAGTTTGCTTTTTGATTTTCATTGAGTATAAATCCTAATTTTTTTCTTACTGTTTTAATCCCTCTATTTATGGTAAAATAAGACTATTAAGTTTAAAGAGGATTCCCTATGAAATTACAAAAACCAAAAGGAACGCAGGATATTTTACCTGCTGAATCTGCCAAATGGCAGTACGTTGAGGGCTTTGCCCGTGAGATTTTCAAGCGCTATAACTACGCAGAAGTGCGCACGCCTATTTTTGAGCATTACGAGGTTATCAGTCGCTCTGTCGGAGATACAACGGATATCGTAACCAAGGAAATGTACGATTTCTATGACAAGGGTGACCGTCATATTACCCTCCGTCCAGAAGGAACAGCGCCAGTTGTCCGTTCCTATGTGGAAAATAAACTCTTCGCACCAGAAGTGCAAAAGCCAAGTAAGTTCTATTACATGGGCCCAATGTTCCGCTATGAGCGTCCACAGGCAGGGCGTTTGCGCCAGTTCCACCAGATTGGTGTTGAGTGTTTTGGCTCTAGCAATCCAGCTACCGATGTGGAAACCATTGCTATGGCAGCTCACTTCCTGAAAGAAATCGGCATCCAAGGTGTCAAATTGCACCTCAATACTCTTGGAAATCCTGAGAGCCGTGCGGCCTACCGTCAAGCCTTAATTGACTATTTGACACCGCTCAAGGAGACCTTGTCTAAGGATAGCCAACGTCGTTTGGAGGAAAATCCTCTCCGTGTCTTGGACTCTAAGGAAAAAGAAGACAAGGTGGCAGTGGAGAATGCGCCGTCTATCTTGGACTTCCTTGATGAAGAAAGCCAAGCTCATTTTGATGCTGTGCGTCAGATGTTGGAAAATCTTGGAGTAGACTATATCATCGATACCAATATGGTGCGTGGTTTGGACTACTACAACCACACCATTTTCGAGTTTATCACTGAGATTGAGGGCAATGACTTGACAGTCTGTGCGGGTGGTCGTTACGATGGCTTGGTTGCTTACTTTGGAGGCCCGGAAACTGCTGGATTTGGTTTTGGACTTGGTGTAGAGCGCCTGCTTCTCATTCTTGAGAAGCAAGGTGTTGCTCTTCCTATCGAAAACGCCCTAGATGTCTATATCGCAGTCTTGGGTCAAGGAGCAAATGTCAAGGCCTTGGAGTTGGTACAAGCTCTTCGCCAACAAGGTTTCAAAGCAGAGCGTGATTACCTTAACCGTAAACTAAAAGCTCAGTTCAAGTCAGCCGATGTCTTTGCGGCTAAGACCCTCATCACCCTCGGAGAAAGCGAAGTCGAAAGCGGACAAGTAACGGTCAAGAACAACCAAACCCGAGAAGAATTGCAAGTGTCACTTGAGGCAATCAGCCAAAACTTTTCAGAAATCTTTGAAAAATTAGGATTTTAATAGTATTTAACACTGGTCAGGATCTTATTTATTCCTGACCTTTTTCTTTTGCAAAATGACAAAAATCATAAACTTTTTGACGAATATGATTGTCAAAAAGAAAAAGATGTGTTACAATGTAAGCAAGTTAAGAGAAAAGGAGAAAGGAATGCTTAAAAATCGTCTAAAAGAGCTTCGAGCTCGCGATGGTCTCAATCAAACCGACCTGGCCAAGCTGGCAGGGGTTTCCAGACAGACCGTTAGCCTACTAGAACGGGATGAATACACCCCGTCCATTGTAATTGCCCTGAAAATATCTCAAATTTTCAACGAAACAGTCGAATCGGTATTTCGCTTGGAGGAGGACGAGTAATGAACAAGTATAAAGTGATCTATTATGTAGTTGCCATAGCTCTATTAGTCAGCGTGTGTCTACTAATTGGAGCAAATCTAGGATGGTTTGATCTCTATTACAGTGACCAATTTATTTGGGCCTACTTTGCCCTCATCCCAGTCGTTGACTGGATTGAAAATAAATCCAAAAATCTAGCAAGTGAAAAAGGAGAATGAATATGAAAAAGAAACATGGCTTGTTATTTTTAATTCCTTTTGTCTTGGGAGTTTTCTTGTACATGTTTGTAGATATGTTTAAGGCTGGTGCCGAATTTCACGGAATTGTTTTAGATGTAAAAATCTTGATACCATGGATATCAGCTATTTGTTTACTGTTAGGTTTCATTAGCATTCTTTTGACTTTCAATTTCTTAAAGAAAAGCAGAAAATTTCACTCCTTGTATCAAGAGGAAATGGATGATGATTTGAATGAAACCTATTATGTGCAAATGTATCGGAATCTTGAGTTTGGAAGCATTGTTTTTAATATTGCAAGTGTAGCGATTTTATTGGCTCTCTTCATTTCAGCAAGTGAATTAATTGTACTCGATGTAACTCATATAACATTATCCCTTTCCTTTTTGGAATTAGTGCTGTTCTTGCAGAGTCAAAAATATCTTTCTAAAACAATTGCGATTGTTCGTCAGTTTGATTTGGCTCTTTTCTCTACACCAAAGGATGTCTTGAACTATATTAATTCTTATGGGCACCTCTAAAAACTCCACTCTTATCACAAAAGAAAAAATCAACTGTATGTGTCTCATTTAGTTGGCACA
>NZ_JAHZPT010000045.1:0-9280 GCF_019929545.1 Streptococcus mitis | reverse complement strand
AAATAATAACCTCATCTTATGATAAGGCTATTATCTCATATTTTGGTGTCCATTGGATAGGTTTTTAGAGGTGCCCTGAAGAACCACCACCATCAAATCCACCGCCACCCCAATCATCTGAAGACCAAGATGAACTAGAACTACCAGAATCATATGAATCTGATCTACCATAAGAACTTGACTGTACTCTTTGTGAAGCATAGTAGCTTTTTGTGAGCTCGGAAGTCCAAGAAGCATTCCTCACAAAATCTTTATCGTTTGGATAGGGTTTCCCCTTCCCATTATAAGAGTATTGAGAGCGATTAAGCCTATCTAGGTGCTTTCTTTCAACTTCTGCGTAGTATGCTTCTATAAGTAATGTAGTCCAAGTGTCATTAGGTAGAAAACCTTTTGAGTCTGGATATAGTTTGTTATATCCTTCGTACTGATATTGAGACCTAATTAAACGCTTATTTTTTTTATAGTCAGATTTACGTTCTTCAGTCCACGTATAGTTAGGTACAAAGTCAGGAAAATCTGGATACAGCTTACCTTTTCCCTCGTACTCATACTTAGAAAAGCGGCATCTTTTTAAGTACTTGATCCACGTTGCTAAACTTAGTAAAAGAAAGAACAACAGATAGAACAATATCGGAAACGGAATGTAATCGAAGTACTTACTAAAGCCTTCATTATTTTTTAATGATTTTTCATAGCTTTTTGGAAGTCGATTATTTTCCTTCTTGTTTATGATTTCAGCTTTTCTAGACTCCGCTTTAGAAATGCCTACTAGAATTTTGTTAAGGGCATCAGTATATTTCCCTTCTTTCATGTATGGCTTAGAATCATTTAGTAAGGAACTGGCCATAGAGTCAGTAAGCCAAATTGCTGCTTCGTTGGATGTTTCAATACGAAACTTTCTATCCTTTATAGCAATAGCAATTAAAATTCCACTGTTGGAATCTTGTTTCCCAACTTTCCATTTGCGTGCAACCTCATTGGCTACCTCTTCAATACTGGAACCGTCCAGAGTATCTACAATGTAAATACCTACTTGGGTTTCACTTCCAGAATTCATACTCTCTAACGTTTCTGCAACACTAGTGGTTAAATAACCGTTAGGATCGTAAATACCATTTAAAGGACGATCTGGAACAGCTATATTAGCCGCAACAAGAGGCATAAAAAAGAATAAAGGGGTAATTAAGAGTAAAAGTAACTTTTTCATAGAAGATACCCCACAAGACTAATCAGTTAAATTGACTTTAGGGACAACCTTTGCATCTTTCTCTGCTTCAATTAACTCAGCTCTTTGGAAACCAAACAAACTAGCTATCACACTAGTAGGAAAACGTCTAATGGTCTTATTATATTCTGTTGCAATATCGTTATAATCTTTACGAGCGACAAACAAACGATTTTCAGTTCCCTCAAGCTCTGAAATTAGAGAAGACACTTGTGTATCAGCTTTTAACTCAGGATAATTTTCTTGAACAACTAGCAATCGAGAAATTGCAGAAGTTAATTCGCTCTCCCCTTCATTTTTTGTTTCTGTATTTCCTGAGCCAATCTTAGAACGAGCATCCGCAATCTTTGTAAAGATGTCTTCTTCGTGCT
Source organism: Streptococcus mitis (assembly GCF_019929545.1). Classification (GTDB taxonomy): domain Bacteria; phylum Bacillota; class Bacilli; order Lactobacillales; family Streptococcaceae; genus Streptococcus; species Streptococcus mitis_BU. The sequence goes on along the minus strand of NZ_JAHZPT010000045.1, from coordinate 7,684 downwards.
TCATATATCCTTTTACAGAATTTACAACATTTGGAATTAAGTCAGCTCTACGTTGAAGTACCACTTCAATCTTCGAGTTAGCTTGTTTCACAGATTCATCTTTGCTAACAAGACTATTGTACGAACCTGCCAACACTATAATACTGATGAAGATAATTCCTACAGGAACTCCTATTAGAGCAATTAATTTTTTTGACATATTTTTCCCTATTTTCTATTGTTCATCATTTATCGATAATAAAAATTTCATTCTCTTTCATAATTGTTTCTATATTTATTATCTCATCAAAAAGTTCTAACTTATCAATTGCAGTAGAAAATAATAGTTAGAAGCTTTCAAATTTATTTTACATTTTTTATTAGCAAAGACAATCATCTCCACAGTCATTATTAAACAGATCATACTAATAACGCTAGCTTATACAGCAGTTATCAATGATAAACATACGTTTAAAAAATACCTATAAAAAATGAACAAAATAATGTTCTTATTTTAGCAATTCTGAAACTGGTTCAAAAACAATTTTTTCAATGTCAGAAAGGTAAATGGCCAATTGTTGTTGCTTGGTAAAGAATTCAGACAAGAGACTGTTCCCCTGAATCTGCTTGCCAAAGTCTTCCATTTTCGCTTGGAAGGAAGCATCTGGCATTTGACCTGTCTGTGCTAGTCTTTGAATTTCCTCTTGGAAAGCAACGTACTCTGTAAAGATTTTGCTTGCCTCAGCATCTGCTGCAATCGCATCTTTAGCTGCTTTAACAGCCTTATATTCTGGCAATTCGCGTAGACCGCGACTGAGTTCGTTTGCACTATCGTAAATATTTGACATGATTTTCTCCTTATTTGACAACGACTGTGTAGTCGGTGTTTTCTGTTATGAGGTGCTCGGCTCGTTCTAAATCTTGAGCATTTTTAAATGAAATTTGTAGAATCCCGTGAATATCCTCACGGTTTTCCTCATTGATGTGGATATTAACCAAGGAAGTTCCACGTAGTAGTTCCAAAATCCTCAAAATGACATCTTCTTCATCGGGAACATCGACATAGAGGTCATAAGAACTGTCCACACCACCACGCTTATGGATTTCCATGGCCTGACGTTGCTCACGCGCTTGATTGAAAAAGTTCCAGATTTGCTCCTCATCTCCCTTGCTGATGGCTTGCCCAATCGCTTCCAACCGTTCCTTGAAATCCTCAATGCGGTCTAGAATAGTCTCACGATTGGACAAGAGAATGGAGGTCCACATACCTGGTTCGCTTTCCGCAATTCGGGTCATATCTCGAAAACCACCGGCCGCAAAGCGCCTTGCCATCTCATGTTCTTGAGCATAGACCGCGGTCTGTTCCATGAGACTAGAAGCCAGAATATGAGGGAAATGGCTAATCTGAGAAGTCACCCGATCATGCTCCTTGGCATCAATTTCGATAAAACGAGCATGAAGACCTGAAAGCAGATCCTTCATTTCCTCAAGCGTATCCTGACCTGTCAGACTCGAAGGTGTAAAGATATAATAGGCATTTTCAAAGAGATTAACATCTGCAGAAGCAGCCCCTGTCTTGTGGCTACCAGCCATGGGATGAGCTCCAACAAAGCGAACAGGCTTGCCAGCCAAATAGTTCTCCGTCGCATCCACAATGGCTGACTTGGTCGAACCGGCATCTGAAATAATCACACCTTCTTTCAAGTCCAAGTCGGCCAACTCCTTGATAAAGGAAATGGTTTGCTTAATCGGTAAACTGAGGATGATGATATCTGCCAAAGGAGCAAAACTAGCAAAATCATCCGTTGCACGGTCAATCATGCCTTCTTTCAAGGCGATATCTCTCGAAGCTTGACTGCGATTATAACCCAAAATTTCATAATCTGGATGATCGCGTTTGATACCAAGTGCCATTGAGGCACCAATCAGACCAAGACCTGCGATATAGACTGTTTTTGCCATAGTAACTCCTTAATAGTTCTTTGTATAGTCTCGGTGTTTAGCTACCGCTTCTTTTAATTCCTCTAGATTATCTGATGAGAATTTTTCAAGGATTTCTTGTGCCAGAACCGTTGCCACAACAGCTTCCATAACCACTCCTGCAGCTGGAAGGGCGGTCGGATCACTTCTCTCCACAGTTGCCTTGTAGGGTTCATGGGTTTCAATATCCACACTCATGAGTGGTTTGTAGAGAGTAGGAATGGGTTTCATAACTCCACGAACAACGATCGGTTGCCCATTGGTCATACCACCTTCAAAGCCCCCTAGATTGTTGGTACGGCGGGTATAACCGTCTTCTTCAGACCAGAGAATTTCATCCATGACCTGGCTGCCTTTACGATAACCAGCTTCAAAGCCAAGACCAAATTCAACCCCTTTAAAGGCATTGATAGAGACAACTGCTTGGGCAAGTCTGGCATCTAATTTTCTGTCCCATTGGACATAGGAACCAAGACCAACTGGAACACCTCCGACAACTGTCTCGACAACCCCACCGATGGTATCTCCATCACGCTTGATTTGGTCAATGTAGTCCTTGATTTCCTGTTCCCGTTCTTGGTTGACAATAGAAACTTCGGACTGGGCAGCTCGTTCCTTAATCTCAGCGACTGTGAGATTTTCAGGAACATCGATTTCCTTGCCACCAAAGACCACGACATGGTTGGCAATTTCCATATCCAACTCAGCCAAGAGGCGTTTGGCTACTGCCCCAACTGCCACCCGCATGGTGGTTTCACGGGCAGATGAGCGTTCCAAGGAATTTCGCAAATCATCAAAACGGTACTTGATGCCCCCAACCAAGTCGGCATGACCTGGACGTGGATGGGTGATTTTTCGTTTGCTTTTAAGGCGGTCTTCAATGTCTTCCGCAGACATAATATCCAGCCATTTTTGGTGATCCTTATTGATGACATCCATAGTAATAGGAGCCCCTGTCGTCTTCCCGTGACGAACGCCTGAAGTAAAGACAACTTGGTCACTCTCAATCTTCATACGACCACCACGACCGTAGCCACCCTGACGGCGTTTCAAATCCTCATTGATGTCCTCTGCTGTCAAAGGAAGTCCAGCTGGAATTCCTTCAATGATAGCCGTCAGACGAGGGCCGTGTGATTCTCCTGCAGTTAAATATCTCATACACTCTCCTTATTTTACCAAGTAGTCTTTCATCTCTTCCAGAGAAACTGGGTGAATGGTCGCCGAACCGAGCTCTGGTACCAAGACCAATTTCAAGGTATTGCCACGCGCTTTCTTGTCATGTGTCAAAGCCTGATAAAGCTTATCAACATCCCAATTTTCATAATCGATAGGCAAATCAAACTTCTGGCACATTTCTGAGATAGACTGAGTAATGCCTTCAGGCATGAGACCTTTTTCCTCAGCCACCTTGGAAATCTGAACCATACCCATAGCCACAGCCTCTCCATGCATCACACGACCATAGCCAGCAGTCGCTTCAATGGCATGGCCAATAGTATGACCAAAGTTTAGATAAAGTCGAACACCGTTGTCCAACTCATCTTCAACCACCATCTTGCGCTTGACCTGGCAAGAATGTTCAATCAAAGTCTCTGCGTGTTCCAAAATGCTCTCAACAGAACCATCCAGCTCCGTCAAGAGAGCCCAAAGTGCTGGATCCTCAATCAAGCCATACTTGATAACCTCACCCATCCCTTCAATCAACTCTCTCTTTCCAAGTGTTTCAAGGACAAGCGGATCAATCAAAACCCCATCTGGTTGGGCAAAGGTACCCACCATATTCTTAGCAAATGGAGTGTTGACACCTGTCTTTCCACCGATAGACGAATCAACTTGGGCTGTCAAACTGGTCGGAATCTGAACAAAATGAATGCCCCGCATATAGGTAGAGGCTACAAAACCAGCCAGGTCCCCAACGACACCGCCACCAAGAGCCACGATTCCATCGCTACGAGTCAAACCTTGCTTGACTAGGAATTCATAGACTTTCTGAACAGTAGTTAAATTCTTTCTTTCTTCGCCTTCTAAAAAGTCAAATACTGCCACCTGAAAACCAGCATCTTCTAGGCTAAGCTTGACCTTCTCTGCATAAAGAGAAGCTACATGGTTATCTGTCACAATGACTACCTTTTGTGGTTGCCAGAGTTCTCGCAACCATTGACCAGCCTGAGCCAGACAACCTTTTTCAATCTGAATATCATAAGGATGATGAGGAATATCGATTCTGATTTTCATAGGAGAATCTCCCTTTCTTTATTGGTATTTTTCTGTTAAAGACTGCCAAATTTCTTCTGTCGGCATTTCCTTTCCTGTCCACAGTTGAAAAGCTTCTGCAGCTTGATAGAGCAACATTCCCAGACCATTGACCGCTGGATTGCCCTGACTTCTGGCCCATTTCAAAAATGGTGTTTCAAAGGGTTGGTAAATGATATCTGCTACTAAAAGAGTTTCTGGTAAGACTATTCTTTCAGGAACTGGAGATGATTGACCATCCATGCCCACACTGGTCGCATTGACAAGTAAATCCGACTCATCAATCCTTGCTTGCAGTTCAGAAACATCTTCTAAAGCATACAAGTCCACTTTAAAGCCTGTCTGCTCCTGTAACTTGTTCAGGTAAGGTCTTGTTTTTTTCATAGAAACTGAACGAACAAAGACAGAAATCTGACTGACACCATCCAAAATAGCCTGTGCCAAGATTGATTTAGCCGCACCACCTGCACCCAGCAGGGTCATCTTCTTACCTGAAATTGTAAAAGAAGGCAAGCTCTTAAAAAATCCCTTGCCATCTGTATTATATCCAATTAAATTGCCATTCTCATTGACAACCGTATTAACCGCACCAATCAAGCGCGATTCATCACTCAACTCATCCAAATAAGGAATCACCTGCTCCTTATAGGGCATGGACAGGTTGATACCAAACATCTGGTAGCGACGAATATTAGCCACTGTGACTTCCAAGTCACCCGCTTTAATCTCCCAAGCCACGTAAGCACCATTGGTAGCTGTCGCCTCAAAGGCACTATTGTGAATAAAGGGGGAAATAGAATGCTTAATAGGATTGGCAACAACGGCAGCTAAACGTGTATAGCCATCAAGCTTCATCCAAAATCTCCCGAATTTTTTTCATGTTAGCTAAGGAAATCTGACCTGGGGCACTTGCCTCATCTAGACTGGCAAAAGACCAACTCGAACCCGTCACATCCGCAGTGATACGAGAGACCTTGCCCACCTTGCCCATAGAAATCGTCACATATTCCTGCTCAGGATTGAGGATTTTAAAGCCTCGTGTATAGTTCATCAAGTCTAGCACATCCTGCTCCGTGTGAGCCATCACCGCAACCTTAACAAGTTTTGGATTTAAGCTCGTCAACTCTGACAAGATTTCCATCATGTTTTCAGGTGTTTCTTGGAAATTATGGTAACTCAAAACGAGATTTGGGAAGTCCAGCATTTCCTCAAAAACATCCTTGTAGCTGTAGTACTCAAAATCAATATAGTCTGGTTGATAGAGTTGTGCCACTTCCTTGATTAGATGGATATATTCTTCTGGAGAAAGGTCGATTTCTCCCCCTTCAGAGCGAGTTCGCAACGTGAAAACTAACTCACGGCCTGCGAATTTTTCAAAAATAGCTGGAGCTACCTGCAAAATCGCTTCCTTAGGCAGATAGTCGGCACGCCATTCAATGATGTCGGCATCTAGGTACCTCGTGACATCCAGAGCCTGGACCTCCTCTAAACTTCTTGGCATTACTGAAACAATTAATTTCATTTACTAACCTTCATACTAATCACCTTGAGGTAATTACTACTTTCATCTTTTTTATTATAGGCAAAATCTGCTGGAAGACCGTATTTGTTTAAAATCTGGTAACTTCTTCCTGCAAAGCCTTTATCAATTTGTTCTGTAAATTTCTGGCGGGATACATTGGCAGCATTGGTACTGGCAATGATAATCCCTCCCGGATTTAAAATCTCAAGACTCTGGGAAATCAACTTGTGATAATCCTTGGCCACAGAGAACGTTTGTTTTTTGTTCCGAGCAAAGCTAGGCGGATCTAGGACAATCACATCATAGGTCAAGCCTTTTCGCTTAGCATACTTGAAATACTCAAAGACATCCATGACTATAAAACGATGGTTGTCTGTGCTGAGCCCATTTACCTGAAAATGCGCTTGAGACAATTCTCGTGAACGTTTGGCTAGGTCAACCGAAGTTGTCTGGCTAGCTCCCCCCATGGCTGCAGCTACTGAAAAGGCTGCTGTGTAGGAAAACATATTGAGCAAGGATTTACCCATAGCCAATCCATCCACTAAACTACCGCGAACTTCATGCTGGTCTAGGAAAATCCCTGTCATCAAGCCATCGTTCATAAAGACTTGATACAGAACACCATTTTCCAAAACAGTGAAAAAGTCAGGTGCTTCTTGACCATAAACATGGGCAGATTCATAGTCCAAACCCTTAAAACGGATCTTTTCATATGCTCCTAACACCTCAGGAAAAACTTGTCTAAAGGCTTCTGAGATAGTCTGACGAATCTGATAAACATAAGAGTTATACCAAGAAAAGACAGCATAGTCGCCATAAAGGTCCACTATCAGACCACCAAAGCCATCTCCCTCTTGGTTGAAGAGACGAAAGGCAGTTGTCAATTCATCTTGATAGTAGGCACTTCTCTTTTCTTTAGCTTGTCTAAACAGCGTTTCAAAGAAAGCTTGATTGAAGGTCACCTTGTCTTTGCTCACAAACCAGCCCAAGCCCTTGTTTTGCTGAGAAAGGTAGGCACTACCAAGAAAGTTTCCATCTTGACTATGGACTTCTACTTCCTGATCCTTGAGATTGATATTCTCAAGATCGCTGGCTTCTAGTAAAACAAACCCCTTGGAAAGCTTTTTTTCAACCCGTTTGTTGACTCTTATTCTATTCATAGTCCCTATTATAGCAAATTTTGTGACAATTCTCAAAAAAGAAACTACCCTTGCTTTTTTACTCTAGTTTTAAAAAATGGTATACTAATACTAATAAAAACTTAGGAAGTAATTGTGTGAGAATCAATTTTAACAAAATCCAAAAAGCCATGGGTACCAGACTGGGTTTTGTCCTAACCCTTTTAATCCTCTATTGGCTCAAAACCTTATTAGCCTATACCTTTGACTTTAATTTAGATATTCAATTGGGCAAGCTGCAAGGAAATTACCTTGCCTTTATCGCCTTTTTCAATCCCATTCCTTTGGGACTCCTCCTGCTGGCTCTAGCCCTTTATGCTCGCTCAACCAAGGCCTTTTACAGTCTTAGTATAGCTATTTACAGCCTTTTATTCATTTGGCTCTATTCTAATATTTTTTACTATCGAGAATTTAGTGACTTTATCACGGCCAATACCATGAAAGTGGTCAGCAAGGTGTCTGTTGGTACTGCGGAACTAGAGTTACTGCGCTTTTGGGATTTCATCTATTTTATGGATTTCCCATTGCTGGCTTATCTTCTCTATAAAAAGCTCATCCAGCTGGACAGGAGACCTTTCAAATTCCGCTCCAGTGTTGCCATCACTGCTCTCTCGGCCCTGCTCTTTTCAGCTAACCTTTTCTTGGCTGAAATTGAGCGTCCCGATCTCCTGTCACGAGGATTTTCAAATTATTATCTCAAACTTGTAACCCCTAAATCCCACATCATCCCTTATCACCAAAAGGTTTAACGCACAAATAATATCATTCCAAG
>NZ_JAHZPT010000044.1:0-9478 GCF_019929545.1 Streptococcus mitis | reverse complement strand
CAGGTTATGCTATTTTTTATGCTCTAATCCTAGGTGGGGAAAGGGATTGAGGGGCTTTTGAGGGTTACAAGTTTGAGTTATTATATTGTTCGTGCCCTTAGTTTGCCAGCCTTTTTAGGTTATAGCGCCAACCAATCCTACAGTGCAAACAAGGAACGTGCCAAGGCCTCTGAGACTGATCTTCAACCTATTACAGATTATATTCAAGAACATTCTGCTAAGCCCAATCCAGACTATTTTGGCCTTGCCAAAGGGAAAAATGTGATTTATCTCCACTTGGAGAGTTTTCAGCAGTTCCTACTTGACTATAAACTCAACATAGATGGAACTGAGCATGAAGTCACTCCCTTCCTAAATTCACTCTACCATTCGCAATCAACCCTAGCCTTTTCGAATATCTTTAACCAAGTCAAGGCTGGTAAAACCTCAGATGCGGAAACCATGCTAGAGACCGGCTTGTTTGGACTTGACCAAGGTTCTTTCATGGTCAACTATGGAGGTACCAATACCCAGCAGGCTGCGCCTTTTATCCTATCAAAAAATGGCTACCAATCAAGTGCTGTCTTTCACGGTAATATCGGGACCTTCTGGAATCGAAATACGACCTATAAACAATGGGGCTACCAATACTTCTTTGATGCTTCCTATTTTACCAAGCAAGACAGTAGCAATTCTTTCCAATATGGTTTAAATGATAAAATCATGATGAAAGATTCTATTCAATATCTAGAGCACTTGCAGCAGCCTTTTTATGCCAAGTATATCACGGTGTCCAATCACTATCCTTATGCTAGCAATCTGACAGGCGATGAGCTTGGTTTCCCCTTGGCTAAAACCAAAGATGAAACAATCAACGGCTACTTCCAAACGGCTAACTATCTGGATAGTGCTATCAAGGCCTTCTTTGACTATCTCAAAGAAAGCGGCCTCTATGAAAAATCCATCATCGTCATCTACGGAGACCATTATGGAATTTCTAACTCCCGCAATCCTGACCTCGCTCCCTTGATTGGCAAGACTTCTGAGAACTGGTCGAATTACGACAATGCCATGTTGCAACGAGTGCCTTTTATGGTGGTCATGCCTGGCTATGAAAAAGGACAAATCATCAATACCTACGGTGGACAAATCGATATCTTACCAACTCTCGAACACCTCCTTGGTATTGAGTCCAATTCCTTCCTTCAGGTTGGGCAAGACCTCCTATCACCAGACCATCAAGAAATCGTTGCCTTTCGGACTGCTAATTCCTTCGTCACACCCAAATATACCAGCTACGACGGACGAACCTACTATACTGAGAGCGGTCTTGAAATCAGTAATCTTGATGAACAAGCTCAGACTGAACTAGAAATCGTTCGGCAGGCAGCCAGCCAACAGCTAAAAATCAGCGACCAAATTCAAACTGGTGATTTGATACGTTTCTACCAAGCAGATCATCTTGGAAAAGTTGATACAGAAAGTATTTCTTACCTCAATTCATTACCAATTCTTCAAAAGATTGAGCAGGAAAAAGGAAGTCAATCAACCAGTCTCTTTAGCCAACGACAAGGTAAAACCAGTACTGACCTTTTCAAAGCTCCAAGTTACCAAGAACTCCATCCAGAGTCGGCAGAAACCGAATCAAAATCACAATAAAAGATGCTCTTCCATCGTGGAGGAGCATTTCTTTTTAAAAATTTATCAAGCAAGCGATCAACTAGCTCATCTTTTTTCTATTTCTGCCAATATGCGTGATAGATAATAATGATAGCCAAAAATAGCAAGACCAAGCAGAAGGATCAGAGCTCCTACTCCCAAGCTAATGGCAAGGATAGAGGAGAGAGACCGAACCAAGAATAAGCTCCCTATTACAAGGGCCATTAGGATTGCACTATAAATAAACAATAAAACCATTGCTACTATACGATTTGAACGGTTCACCAAGTCCGTAATGCTACTCCAATTGGTTGACAGATTTTTCACGTCCTTAAGGTAATGGTGGCAAGAAAGGATGACACTGGCAAGGATCCATGCCACAAGAAGGTAAATCATCGAAAGGATGGGCAAGCCTAGATATAGAGAAAGGCCAAGTAAAGTCAGAACTGGTAAAAAGGACTGGACAGCAAAGATAATCCAAAATTTCACTTTAACATAACGAGCAAAGTCAAAGGGCAAACTCTTAAGAAAATCAACATTTTCCCTCTCCAAGGACAAGGCAATTGAATGCAGGCTGGTGATATTGTTATTGACAACTGCTATAAACAATCCTATAAAAAACAAGGGTAACCAGTATGGAGGATGAATATCTGGAACTATCTGAGAATCTCGGATTTTGGAAATTAGACCAATCATCATGAGATAAGGAAGGAAAGCACTTGTAAAAAGCACTGTAATCACGCCAGTCCCCTGTCCCAAAAGGGTGAGGTGGTAGCGTAAAACCATACGGAAAAATCCTTTTTTAGTAGTTGAAATCCTCTCCTTGCTGCGACGTTCTTTTTTGACCTTCTCCTCACTATTAAGTAGGATCACATCATAAAAACGAGGCAAAACCTTCTTTTTACTCAAGTAAAGCAAGAAGAGAGTTAGTCCTATCCAAGCGAGCAGACCCAGGATGGCTTCTATCGAAAAAGGCTCCACTGCTATTTTGTAAAAGAGATGAATAGGATAAAGAAGAGGTGGAATGTCTCTAACTCTGTCAACTATAACTCTAGAAGTCGACTGTAGAAAGAAAACAAATATTAAAGGTATGAGAACCCCTATCCCAATCATCACATTCGAAAAAATAGACTGATACTTTCTGAAGACCCTAGTCTGAGCCAAGAAATGTACTGCCACTACCATCACTAAAGTAACAGAGACAAATAATAAGGTCAAGGACAGTAGCATCAAAGGCAAGCCTAGCCAAAAAGAAGGAGCTAGCCTAATATAGAGGACTAGAAAATAAGCTAGGATTGGTACAATTCCAGGCAGAGCTGGCAAGAGGACAGACAGTCCTTTAGCGATTATAATCTCTGATTCTTTAAAGGCATAGGGTCTATACGATACCAAATCCTTACTCTCATAAAAGACATTGTAAAATGCAGTGAAAGAAGTTGAAAAGGCAAGCACCAGTAAAATAGCAACCATGCTACTAAAAAAACTTGGCATTTCCTCAAAAGGAAAACGAAAGGCTATATTTATAAACATGATGAGCATCAAGAGACTGGAAAAAATGTAAGAACTTAGGACTCTAGCGGAAACATTTACTTTTTTTCCAGGATTTTTAGCTTGCTTCTTTCGTAGGTTAGCCAGATTAGCTTCTTGAGATGAATAGAGGATATTGATATCAACTAATTTTTTAATGACCTTGAGACGCATCTGAAACCTCCTCTTTTCTACCAGCAAGGCTAAGGTAGATACTTTCTAAAGACTGGTCTGGTTGGTCTTTTCTCAAGTCCTCTACGCTACCACAATAGATCAAATGCCCCTTTTTTAAAATGGCAATGCGATCACAGACTTGCTCAGCTACCTCTAGGACATGAGTTGAAAACAAGACTGTCTTGCCTTTTTGCGCATGCTCCTTCATCATTTGCTTCAAATCAAAGGCGGCCTGGGGATCCAAACCAGTCAAGGGTTCGTCCAAAACCCAAATATCGGGATCGGATAAGAGTGCTCCGATGACAAAGACTTTCTGACGCATTCCGTGAGAAAGAGTTTCAATAACCTGATAACGATTTTCAGCAAAATCAAAAACGTTCAATAGCCTAGCTAGACTAGTCTCCAAGTCAGAGCTAGTCAGATCATAGGATGAAGCAATCAATTCCCAAAATTCATTGGCTGTTAAGCGTAAAAATAAGTCAGGCGAGTCTGCTACGTAGCCAATTTTTCGTTTAATAGCCAAGCGATTTTCCGATAACTCCTGACCGTCTACCAAAATACGACCACTGCTGGGCGAAATGATACTGACTAAGGATTTTATAGTGGTCGATTTTCCAGCTCCATTATGGCCAATCAAGCCCATAATCTCTCCATTTTCAATCTGCAGATTGAGATTGCTCAAGGCCTCTTTATCACCATACAACTTACTAACATTTTGAAATTCAATCATGAGAAATCTCCTCTCTTTATCTATGTAATTTACTATAATTATAGCGCTTTCATTTTAAAAATCAACATTTTATATAAAATAGTCAAAAACTTATTATTCAGTTTTACGCAAACGTTTGAGCTAACCGATACTTTATGATAGAATAAAGAACAAGATTGACAAGTAAGAGGAAACATCATGCAAAATCAAACACTCATGCAATACTTTGAATGGTATCTGCCCCACGACGGTCAGCACTGGACGAGTCTGGCTGAAGATGCTCAACACCTTGCTAATCTCGGTATCAGTCATGTATGGATGCCGCCAGCTTTCAAGGCTACCAATGAAAAAGATGTAGGCTATGGAGTATATGACTTATTCGACCTAGGCGAGTTTAACCAAAAAGGAACTGTCCGCACCAAGTATGGTTTTAAAGAAGACTATCTTCAAGCCATTCAAGCTCTAAAAGCACAGGGAATTCAACCTATGGCCGATGTGGTGCTCAATCACAAGGCTGCTGCTGATCACATGGAAGCCTTTCAGGTCATCGAAGTGGACCCTGTAGACCGTACAGTTGAACTTGGAGAACCCTTCACCATCAATGGCTGGACTAGCTTTACCTTCGATGGTCGCCAAGATACCTACAATGACTTCCACTGGCACTGGTACCACTTCACCGGTACAGACTATGATGCCAAACGCCGAAAGTCTGGGATTTATCTGATCCAAGGGGACAACAAGGGTTGGGCAAATGAGGAATTGGTCGATAATGAAAACGGTAACTATGACTACCTCATGTATGCCGACCTAGACTTTAAACATCCTGAAGTCATCCAAAATATCTATGACTGGGCTGACTGGTTCATGGAAACGACTGGTGTAGCTGGTTTCCGCTTGGATGCCGTTAAACACATTGACTCTTTTTTCATGAGCAATTTTATCCGTGATATGAAGGAAAAATACGGTGAGGATTTCTATGTTTTTGGTGAATTCTGGAATCCTGACAAGGAAGCCAATCTAGACTACCTTGAAAAAACAGAAGAACGCTTTGACCTTGTCGATGTTCGTCTCCACCAGAATCTCTTTGAAGCCAGTCAAGCTGGCGCAAACTATGACCTTCGCGGCATTTTCACAGATAGCTTGGTTGAACTCAAACCTTACAAGGCTGTAACCTTTGTCGACAACCACGATACCCAACGTGGTCAGGCTCTTGAGTCTACTGTTGAAGAATGGTTCAAACCAGCAGCCTATACTCTCATTCTATTACGCCAAGACGGCCTTCCATGTGTCTTTTACGGAGACTACTATGGGATTTCAGGGCAGTATGCTCAACAAGATTTCAAAGAAGTCCTTGACCGCCTCCTAGCCATCCGAAAAGATTTGACCTATGGAGAACAAAATGACTACTTTGATGATGCTAACTGTATCGGTTGGGTACGTTCAGGTGCTGAAAATCAATCCCCAATCGCAGTCTTGATTTCAAATGACCAAGAAAACACCAAATCAATGTTTGTCGGCCAAGAATGGGCTAACCAAACCTTTGTAGATTTACTTGAAAACCACCAAGATCAAGTTATAATCGATGAGGAAGGTTATGGACAATTTCCAGTCTCAGCTGCTTCGGTAAGTGTCTGGGCAGCCAATACAATCTAATACTCTTCGAAAATTAAATTCAAACCGCGTCAACGTCGCCTTGCCGTACTCAAGTACAGCCTGCGGCTAGTTTCCTAGTTTGCTCTTTGATTTTCATTGAGTATAATAGCAAATAATAACCAAGCCAGGTCCAATCAGATTTGGCTTTTTTGTATTCACAAAAAGACCTACCCAAATGGATAGATCTTTACTTGGTTACAATTTACCTGCTACTGCATCCAACAATTCTTGGATCTTAGCTTGGTCGCTTCCTCCTGCCATGGCCATGTCTGGTTTACCACCACCACGTCCATCGACGATTGGTGCCAATTCTTTGACAAGGTTTCCTGCATGAAGGTCTTTCGTCTTGCTTGCTACAAGGACATTGACTTTGTCACCGATAGCAGCAACTAGGACAAGAAGATCAGAGTAGTCTTTTTGTTTCCAGTTATCCGCAAAAGTACGAAGGGCACCAGCGTCAGATACAGATACTTGGCTAGCAATGTAACGGTGACCATTGACTTCCTTCACATCCTTGAAGATATCGCCTGCGGCTGCAGCTGCGGCTTTTTCTTTCAATTCAGCATTTTCTTTTTGAAGTTGACGAAGTTGTTCTTGAAGTCCTTCCACCTTGTGAGGGACTTCTTTAAGTTGAGGTGCTTTCAAGGTTGCTGCGACAGCTTTAAGAGCATCCTCTTGTTCACGGTAGGCTTCAAAGGCTTCCTTACCAGTCACTGCCAAGATACGGCGAGTTCCTGAACCAATCCCTTCTTCTTTGACAATCTTGAAGAGACCAATTTCAGAAGTGTTACCAACGTGGGTACCACCACAAAGTTCGATAGAGTAGTCACCGATAGTCACGACACGAACTTCCTTGCCGTATTTCTCACCAAAGAGGGCCATAGCTCCCATTTCCTTGGCAGTCTCAATATCTGTTTCAACTGTCTTCACTTCAAGAGCTTCCCAGATTTTCTCGTTGACTTGCTGCTCAATCGCACGCAATTCTTCAGCAGTTACAGCTTGGAAATGGGTAAAGTCAAAGCGAAGGAATTCAACTTCGTTAAGAGAACCTGCCTGTGTCGCATGATTTCCAAGGATGTTGTGAAGAGCAGCGTGAAGCAAGTGAGTCGCAGTGTGATTTTTCATAACACGGTGACGACGATTTGTATCAATTGCTAAAGTATATTCTTGGTTCAAGGCAAGTGGTGCAAGGACTTCAACAGTATGAAGAGCTTGTCCATTCGGAGCTTTTTGAACATTTGTCACAGTAGCCACAATCTTACCTGACTCATCCAAGATTTGTCCGTGGTCAGCGACCTGTCCACCCATTTCAGCATAGAATGGCGTTTCCGCAAAGATAAGAGAGGCAGTTCCTTCTGATACAGCTTCTACTTCTGCATTGTCAGCCACAATAGCCACCAATTTAGAAGATAATTGGCTAGCATTGTAGTTGAAGACACTTTCTACAGTGATGTTTTGAAGGGTTTCATTTTGCATACCCATTGAGCCACCCTTGACAGCTGAGGCACGCGCGCGTTCTTGCTGTTCTTTCATGGCTGCTTCAAATCCTTCACGGTCCACAGTCATACCAGCCTCTTCAGCGATTTCTTCAGTCAATTCAACTGGGAATCCATAAGTGTCATAAAGTTTGAATACATCTTGACCAGCAATGACAGATTGACCTTTTTCTTTCAAGTCTGCTACAATGCCTTGGGCAAAGTGTTGACCTGAGTGAAGGGTACGGGCAAATGACTCTTCCTCGCTCTTAACGATTTTTTCGATAAAGTCACGTTTTTCAAGCACTTCTGGGTAGTAGCTTTCCATGATTTTTCCAACAGTTGGAACGAGTTTGTAAAGGAAAGGCTCGTTGATACCCAATTTTTGACCATGCATAGAAGCACGACGGAGAAGACGACGAAGTACATAACCACGACCTTCATTTCCTGGAAGGGCACCATCACCGATGGCAAATGAAAGGGAACGGATGTGGTCAGCGATGACCTTGAAGCTCATGTTGTCGCCATCTTGGTCATAAACCTTACCAGACAATTTCTCCACTTCACGAATGATTGGCATGAAGAGGTCTGTTTCAAAGTTTGTCTTAGCCCCTTGGATAACCGCCACCAAACGCTCCAAACCAGCGCCCGTATCAATGTTCTTGTGTGGCAGTTCCTTGTATTCGCTACGAGGAACAGCAGGGTCTGCGTTAAATTGTGACAAAACGATGTTCCAGATTTCAATGTAACGGTCGTTTTCTATATCTTCTGCAAGGAGACGAAGACCGATATTTTCTGGGTCAAAAGCTTCTCCACGGTCAAAGAAGATTTCTGTATCTGGTCCAGAAGGTCCTGCACCTATTTCCCAGAAGTTGTCCTCAATAGGAATCAAGTGACTTGGATCCACTCCCACTTCAATCCAGCGGTTATAAGAATCTTTATCATCTGGATAGTAGGTCATATAAAGTTTTTCAGCTGGGAAGTCAAACCACTCAGGGCTTGTCAAAAGCTCATAAGCCCAAGTGATAGCTTCATCACGGAAGTAATCCCCGATAGAGAAATTCCCCAACATTTCAAACATGGTATGGTGACGTGCAGTCTTCCCTACGTTTTCAATATCGTTGGTACGAATAGCCTTTTGGGCATTGGTAATACGTGGATTTTCAGGGATGATAGTCCCATCAAAGTATTTCTTAAGGGTTGCTACTCCAGAGTTGATCCACAAAAGTGTTGGATCATTTACAGGAACCAAGCTTACTGATGGTTCTACTGAGTGACCTTTGGTCGCCCAGAAATCAAGCCACATTTGGCGTACTTGTGCACTAGATAGTTGTTTCATATTGTCTCCTTATTTACTTGTTTAATGTGATTGGCTTTCCAGCATTTCCACATAGTCAATCGCGACACAGAGAGAAATGACTAGGTCTGCATAAGCGTCCTCAAGGACCGTTACATTATAGGTAGATGTCAGATGGAAGAGTTCTTTCTTGATTTCCGCAATCAACTGATCGCGATCATCCAGCAATTTGAAATCCAAATCCCAGATATTGCCCTCGATACGAAGACCTAGATTATCAAACTCATACTTATCTCGCCAGAAGGTCAACTTCTTGCGAATGACAAAACTCGAGCCATCCCGAAGCTGAATCTCAAAACGAGGAAGCAAGGTCAAGATTTCTTTACTGATCTGACTGACCTGTTCACCATTATCATCATAGATGGTAAAAGTTTTGGGAATCTTAAAGAATGATCCCTCCACCTGATAGGCGATTTCTCCCCTGTCATCCTTGATAGCGAAGCGTTCTCCTCCAAGACGAAACTTTTGTTTGACAAGAAATGTTTTCATCAACACCTCCAAAAACCAAAAGACAAGCTCATATCACGAAGGGCGAAAAACCGCGGTACCACCTTCATTCAATGAACTTGTCATTCTCTTGTTCTTATGCAATTGTTAAATTGAGTAGCATGACTTCCTAGCTTAGATGGCTCGCAGCACCGCCATTTCTCTGGACTAAGATAACTGAAAATCAATTCTCAACTTTCTTATTATAACGTTTTTTTAAGCTTGCGTCAACTGGAAATGATTCCTATTTAAATAACCCATTCCCTACATCTCAGATTACTTTTTCAGAACATATTTTTTCTTACTACTATCACTCTTTTTATCCCAACTTTTATTCCAAAGTTTTGAATTGTTAAAGATAGCTTCGAAAATATTTACAAATATAAGGGCACCTCTAAAAACCTATCCAATGGACACCAAAATATGAGATAATAGCCTTATCATAAGATGAGGTTATTA
>NZ_JAHZPT010000043.1:0-9892 GCF_019929545.1 Streptococcus mitis | reverse complement strand
AAATATCCTAAACCTTCTCTAGGCGTCATAACCAATATCAAAAAAGGCTAATTCTAAAGCGACCGCTTGATTCCAGCTTTCTTAATTTCGTCCTAGCTGGTGCACTGCTGGCTCTTGGCGTATTAGTTCCTGGCCTCAGTCCATCAAATCTACTTTTGATTTTGGGTCTCTATGCTCCTATGTTAACTGGTTTTAAAACCTTTGACCTCTTGGGAACCTTCTTCCCGATTGGAATTGGGGCAGATGCAACTCTCATCATTTTTTCAAAATTGATGGATTATGCCCTAAACAACTACCACTCACGCGTCTATCATTTCATCATCGGTATCGTCCTATCAAGTACCCTTTTGATCTTAATTCCAAATGCAGGAAACGCTGAAAGCATCCAATACACAGGCCTTTCTCTTGTCGGGTATGTCATCATCGCCTTCTTCTTTGCACTGGGAATCTGGCTTGGTATTTGGATGAGCCAATTGGAGGATAAGTATAAATAATGGCAAAAAAAGTTAAAATTAAAAAAACATTGGTGGAACAAATCCTATCTAAAGCAGCTATCCCACATCAGGGAATTCAAATCAATGCCCTGGAAGGAGAGCTGCCTCAAGGTTATGAACGAGATCAGATTTTCAAAACCTTGGCTCTTTTGGGAGATAAAACAGGACCAATTATCGGAGTTGTCCCTATCACTCAACACTTGTCGGAAAAGAAACTAGCCAAAATTTCTGGCAATAAAAAAGTGAGCATGATTCCACAAAAGGACTTGGAAAAAACAACTGGTTACATTCATGGAGCCAATAATCCTGTCGGTATTCGTCAGAAACACAATTATCCCATTTTTATCGATAGGATTGCTCTAGACTTGGATCAAATGATTGTCTCTGCAGGCGAAGTTGGTCACAGCATTATCGTCGCACCGCAAGACTTGGCTAGCTTTGTAAAAGCTGACTTTGTAGATATCTTGGAGGGCAACTAAGAATGAAACTCTACTTTGTCCGCCACGGTCGTACCCTCTGGAACCAAGAAGGTCGTTTTCAAGGTGCTAGTGGAGATTCTCCCCTACTTCCTGAATCCATTGACACCCTCAAAAAACTTGGCCAATATCTCAAGGAAATTCCTTTTGATCAGATTTATTCAAGTGATTTACCTCGAGCGGTCAAATCTGCCGAGATTATCCAAAGTCAACTCAAAACGCCCTGTCCTTTAGAAAGTGTTCCTAATCTCCGTGAATGGCAGCTGGGGAAGTTGGAAGGTTTGAAAATTGCAACCTTGGAATCTATTTACCCACAACAAATCAAAGCTTTTCGATCTAATCTTGCTCAATTTGACACTCAAATGTTTGGAGCCGAATCCCTCTATAGTACCACGCAACGGACCATCCAATTTATCAAATCATTAAAAGATAGTCCAGCTGAGCGTATTCTAATTGTCGGTCACGGTGCCAATCTTACTGCCAGTCTTCGTACTCTTCTAGGATATAAAGAACCACTTCTTCGTAAAGATGGAGGTCTAGCAAATGCTAGTCTGACCATTCTAGAAACCCATGATTTTGAAACATTTACTCTCGATACTTGGAATGATACTTCCTATCAATAATAGAACTTGATTTTAGCGTCAAGTTCTTTTTAGTTTTTAAAGATTATCCGTGAATTTCTTGCTTATTTATGATAAAATGGGAGTATCGCAAAAAATGACTCATCGTATTCAATTTTGAGTAAAACTAGGAGGATCCCATGTCAACAGAACATATGGAAGAACTAAATGACCAGCAGATCGTTCGCCGTGAAAAAATGGCTGCGCTCCGTGAACAAGGAATTGATCCTTTCGGAAAACGTTTTGAACGTACTGCAAATTCACAAGAATTAAAAGATAAATATGCCGACCTCGATAAAGAACAATTACATGACAAAAATGAAACAGCTACTATCGCAGGACGCTTGGTAACCAAACGGGGTAAAGGTAAAGTAGGTTTTGCCCACATTCAAGACCGCGAAGGTCAAATCCAGATTTACGTTCGTAAGGATGCTGTCGGTGAGGAAAACTATGAAATCTTCAAAAAAGCAGACCTTGGTGACTTCCTTGGTGTCGAAGGTGAAGTGATGCGTACTGATATGGGAGAACTCTCTATCAAGGCGACTCACATCACACACTTGTCTAAAGCACTTCGCCCACTTCCTGAGAAATTCCACGGTTTGACAGACGTTGAAACAATTTACCGTAAACGTTACCTTGACTTGATTTCTAACCGTGAAAGCTTTGAGCGTTTTGTCACTCGTTCAAAAATCATTTCTGAAATCCGTCGTTACCTTGACCAAAAAGGTTTCCTTGAAGTGGAAACACCTGTTCTTCACAACGAAGCTGGTGGTGCGGCGGCCCGTCCATTTATCACCCACCATAATGCCCAAAACATTGACATGGTGCTTCGTATCGCGACTGAGCTTCACTTGAAACGCCTTATCGTCGGTGGTATGGAACGTGTCTATGAAATTGGCCGTATCTTCCGTAACGAAGGAATGGATGCTACTCATAACCCTGAGTTCACTTCTATCGAAGTCTACCAAGCTTATGCTGACTTCCAAGACATCATGGACTTGACTGAAGGCATTATCCAACACGCTGCTAAAGCTGTCAAAGGCGATGGTCCAGTTAACTATCAAGGTACTGAAATAAAAATCAATGAACCATTTAAGCGTGTTCACATGGTGGATGCTATCAAGGAAATTACTGGTGTCGATTTCTGGAAAGATATGACTTTGGAAGAAGCTAAAGCTATCGCTGCTGAGAAGAAAGTTCCAGTTGAGAAACACTATACTGAAGTTGGTCACATTATCAATGCCTTCTTTGAAGAGTTTGTTGAAGAAACCTTGATCCAACCAACCTTTGTCTATGGCCATCCAGTAGCTGTATCTCCACTCGCTAAGAAAAATCCTGAAGACGAACGCTTTACTGACCGTTTCGAGCTCTTTATCATGACTAAGGAGTACGGTAATGCCTTTACTGAGTTGAACGACCCAATCGACCAACTTAGCCGTTTTGAAGCCCAAGCTAAAGCCAAAGAACTTGGTGACGATGAAGCGACAGGCATCGACTACGACTACATCGAGGCTCTTGAATACGGTATGCCTCCAACAGGTGGTTTGGGAATCGGTATCGACCGTCTCTGCATGCTCCTCACTGATACAACCACTATCCGTGATGTATTGCTCTTCCCAACAATGAAATAGATTCTTATCCTCTGGTACTTGCCAGAGGATTTTTTTATAGTACAAAGAATTAGACTGAAGTTTTCACCTCAGTCTATTTTTCTATCGGACTTTAGAAAGGAAATTTCTTTCCTATACTCAATGAAAATCAAAGTGCAAACTAGGAAGCTAGCCGCAGGTTGCTCAAAACACAGTTTTGAGGTTGTAGATAAGACTAGCATATCTACGGCAAGGTGAAGCTGACGTGGTTTGAAGAGATTTTCGAAGAGTATTAGTCTTCTTTTTTCTTACGAGCTACCAGTCCGAATGCACTCAACATTCCAAGAAGTCCAAGACTAGCTAAACCAGCCTTATCCTCCGTACCAGTATTTGGCAATTCCTTCTTGTCATTGGCTACGGTTGTTTCACTAACTGCCTGATTTGATTCTGTTCGACTAACCTGAGTTGGAGTAGCTACTGGTTTTTCTGGATCTGTAGGACGAACTGGCGAAACAGGTTGCTCAGAACGAGTTGGAGTAACTACTTTCTTATAGGTATGAATCACATTGCCATTTTTATCTGTCTTAGTGCCAGTGTATTCATAACCTTCTAAAGTCTTAGGTCCATGGCTTCCATTTTCTTCTGGGGAAATTTCTTTACCATCACCATCTTGGTAACGTGTTACGATATGAGTAGTTGAACTACCATTATTACCTTGACTATCCCCATGATTAGATTTAGGAGTAACTTTCACAGGAACATCCACTGTCACTTTACGTCCGTCTGGCAACTCTAATTCTACTGTTACAGATGCTTTGTCACCAGGTGTATTTGTTTTTGGAATTTCTCCAACTTTCGTAATTTTCCAACCTTCAGGAAGATCTACATGTTTTTTCACTTCATCTTCAGTAATCGGTGTTCCAACTTCCACTACAATAGGAGTTACTGTCGGTGTTACGATAATTGGTACCTCTACTTCAACAATTTCTCCAGTAGGAACTTTAATCTTCACTTTAACACTTGGTTTCACTCCAGCTGGAATTGTTGTTGGGATTTCTCCTACTTCGACAATTTCCCATCCTGGTTCTTTTGGAAGATCAATATGTCCTTTCACATCGTCTGGTGTGATTGGAGTTCCTTGTGGTACAACAATTTGTCTTACGGTTGGCGTAACGATGACTGGTACATCGACAGTAATCTTACGACCATCTGGTAATTCAATCTCTACTGAAACGACTGGTTTTGTTCCTGGTGTAGTTGTTGTTGGAATTTCTCCTACTTTTGTTACTTTCCATCCTTTTGGCAATTCTATGTGTTTCTTAACATCTTCTGGCGTAACTGGTGTCCCTACTGGAACTACTACAGGTGTTACTTTCGGTGTTACGATTACTGGAATGTTCATCGTTACGCGAATTCCATTTGGTAATTCAATCACTACTGGGATACTTGGTCTTTCACCTGGAATATCTGTTGTAGGTTTATCACCAATATTGATAACTTTTACTCCTTTTGGAATGTGTTTTTCAACATCCTCAGCAGTAATTGGATCTCCTTGTTTTTTAACAATATCTTCAATAGGTGTAACATTTACTGGAATTTCTACAGTCACAACTTTACCGTTTGGTAATGTAATCATTACTTTTACAGGATCCTTCTTACCAGGTGTTGTTAAGTCTGGAATGTTTTCTACCTTAGTTGTTGCTCCTTCTGGTACTTTGATTTGTTTTAAAATATCCTCTGGAGTCAATTTAGCTGTTGTGACTGGTGTTTCAATTGGTGTAATTGGTGTTACATTCACTGGTACGTCTACTGTCACTACTTTGCCATTTGGTAATTCCACAGTTACTTTCACTGGGTCTTTCTTACCTGGTGTTGTTAAATCTGGAATATTTTCTACTTTCGTTACTTTTCCACCTTCTGGAATTGTAATTCC
Organism: Streptococcus mitis; assembly: GCF_019929545.1. Taxonomy (GTDB): domain Bacteria; phylum Bacillota; class Bacilli; order Lactobacillales; family Streptococcaceae; genus Streptococcus; species Streptococcus mitis_BU. The sequence continues at coordinate 4,780 of NZ_JAHZPT010000043.1, read as the reverse complement.
TTTAGTGTAATCTTCTTGTGTTAATGGTGTTGTCGTTACTGGTGTTTCGATTTCCTTAACAGGCGTTACATTTACAGGAACATCCACTGTTACTACTTTACCATTTGGTAATGTTACAGTTACTTTCACCGGATCTTTCTTACCTGGTGTTGTTAAATCTGGAATGTTTTCAACCTTAGTAACCTTACCACCTTCTGGAATCTTAATTCCTTTAGTATAATCGTCCGGTGTTAATGGTGTGGTTGTTACTGGTGTCTCGATTTCCTTAACTGGTGTTACTGTTACTGGTACGTCTACTGTCACTACTTTACCATTTGGTAATGTTACTGTTACCTTCACTGGATCTTTCTTACCTGGCGTTGTTAAGTCTGGAAGATCTCCTACCTTAGTAGTTGCTCCTTCTGGTACTTTGATTTGTTTTAAAATATCCTCTGGAGTCAATTTAGCTGTTGTGACTGGTGTTTCGATTTCCTTAATTGGTGTTACATTTACCGGCACTTCTACTGTAATCACTTTTCCATTTGGTAATGTAATCGTTACTTTTACAGGATCCTTCTTACCAGGCGTTGTTAAGTCTGGAATGTTTTCTACCTTACTTGTTGCTCCTTCTGGCACTTTAATTTGTTTTAATACATCCTCTGGAGTCAGTTTTTCTGTTGTAACTGGTGTTTCGATTTCCTTAACTAGTGTGACTGTCACTGGTACGTCTACTGTCACTACTTTGCCATTTGGTAATGTAATCGTTACTTTCACTGGGTCTTTCTTACCTGGTGTTGTTAAGTCTGGAAGATCTCCCACCTTAGTAGTTGCTCCTTCTGGTACTTTAATTTGTTTTAATACATCTTCTGGAGTCAGTTTTTCTGTTGTAACTGGTGTTTCGATTTCCTTAACTGGTGTGACTGTTACAGGAATATCTACAGTATAAGATTTACCATTTGGTAATGTAATCGTTACTTTTACAGGAGTTTTTTCTCCAGGTGTTGTTAAATCTGGTAATTCTCCTACTTTAGCTGTTGCTCCGTCTGGAATATTTAGACCTCTAATATAGTCTTCTTCTTTTAACGGCGTGTTTGTTACAGGTGTTTCAATTGGTGTTGGTTTTGTTTCAACTACTTTAATAGTAGCTGGAACTTCTACTAACACTTTCCCATCTTTATCTTTTACAACTACAGTAACTGGTTTATCACCTGGTGTTGATCCATCATATGGAGTTATTTGTCCTTCTGGAACTTTGTATTCGAACGTTGAACCTTCTGGATAGTCACTTGGTGTGATACTATCTTCAGCTTTAGGTTTATCTTTATCTTCAGCATTTACTGGAGTTAATTGTTCTTTACCTTGAACTACTTTAATCTTCGCAGGTACTTCTACAATTGTATCTCCATCCGAATCTTTCACGACTACAGTAACATCTTTTTCACCCGGTGTTGTTCCATCATATGGAGTTGCTTGCCCTTCTGGAGTTTTGTATTCAAATGTTGAACCTTCTGGATAATCATCTGGAGTGATGCTATCTTTTGGTTTTGGTTTCTTATCATTTTCAGCATTGACTGGGACATATTGTGTCTTAGGTTCTACTACTACAATTGTCGCTGGAATTTCTGTAATTGGTTGTCCATTCAGCTTAGCTACTACCGTTACAGGTTTATCACCTGGTGTTGTTGTATCTACTGGAGTGTTATCTTTATATTCAAATGTTGTTCCAGTTGGGAAATCATTTGGATTAATGTTTTCTTTTGGATCTGGCTGTTTCTTAGCTGGGTCTACTGGTACATATTTAGGATAACCTTCCACTACACGAACTGTAGATGGCACTTCAACTAATACCTTATCCCCTTGTTTCACAACAACGGTAACTTTCTTATCACCTGGTTTAGATGTATCTACTTCTTCTTTATACTCAAATGTTGCATCATCTGGGTAATCATTCGAATCAATGCTATCTTCAGGTGATGGTTGTTTCTTACCTTCATCTACTGGAACAATTTGTGGGTAACCTTGTACAACTTTCACTTTTGTTGGTACTTCTACAAGTGTATCATTTCCATCTTTTGCAATGACAACTACATCTTTTTCTCCTGGTGTTGTTGTATCTACTGGAGTCTTATACTCAAATGTTGTTCCTTCTGGGTATTGTTCTGGATCAATGCTCTTAGCTGCATCCGGTTGTGGTTTGCTTGGATCTGCTACTACGTATTGTGTCTTAGGATCTACAACTACTACTTTCGCAGGAACTTCTGCAATTGGTTGACCATTTAACTTAGCTACAACAGTTACATCTTTTTCACCTGCAGTTGTTGTATCTACGGGTGTTTTGTATTCAAATATTGTGCCATCTGGATATTCTCCTGGTGTAACACTATCTTTCGCTTCAGGTTGTTTCTTAGCTGGATTTGCTACTACAAATTGTGGTGTACTATCAACTACACGTACAGTTGCTGGTACTTCAACGATTGTATTTCCTTGTGGATCAAGTACTTCAACAATCACATTCTTATCACCAGTTGTTGTTACATCGATTGGAGATGTTTGCCCATCTGGAGTCTTATATCTAAATGTAGATCCTTCTGGATAATCTGTTTTATCAATGCTCTTTTCTGGATCTGGTTGTTTGTTGTTTTCATCAACTGGGACGATTTGTGGTATACCTTCAACTACTGTAACTGGTACTTTAACAGTTGTTGTTTTCTCTTCATCATCTACAATGTATTTAACAGTCACATCCACTTCAGTATCATCTGTTAAGTCAGGGACTGTTACTGTAGCTGTTTTATCAATTTCAACTCTAGCACCTTGTGGTAGTTTACCTGTAAATGTTCCATCAGCAATCGCTTTTTCAGCTTGAGCAAGTACTTTTTCTTTTGCTTTTTCTTTGTTGCCATTTTTAGGAACAAGAATTTCATCTGCTTCTGGTTTTGGTAAAACTGTTACTGGAACTTTCACTGTTTCGGTTAACTTACCATTATCATATGTTACCGGGATTGTCGCTTCTTTATTTCCTGCTTTAGCAGTAATATCTTCAGCAATGACAGGTTCACCTTTTGTTCCGTCTGTACCTGGTGTTACAGCACCTTTCACATCATCTTTTGTAACAGTATCCCCTTCAAATACTACTAATTTCTTAGCTGTTGAACCTACTACTGTTACTGGGACTGTTACTTCTCTAGTTGCAACTACTTTACCATCTTTTACATACTCTACAACTGCTGTTGCTGGCTTTTGTACTCCAGTTGCTGTTGTTTCCGGTACTGTTCCTGCTTTAACTTCTTTAACTCTTACAGTTACACCATCTGGCAATTTATCAGTTGGAACTGCAGTTGCTGCTTCTACTGCTTTCGCTTTAACTGCTTCATCTAAACCAGTGCTATCTTTAAGAACTGTTACACCTGTTGGTTCTACTTTTGGTAAAACTACAACATCTACTTTAGTTTCTACAGGAATTGTTTCAGTTCCTTTTGTATAAGTTACTGTTGCTGGCACTTCTAGTGTTTGACCTGCTTTTTTAGCTGTTGTAGGAATATCTGTAATATCATTTTTAGTTGGAGTAAAGCCGTCTACAGCTGTAGGGTTTACTTTTTCTTTCAACTGATCATTTGTTACTGCATCATCTTCAACTGTATACAATTTATTCGTTTCTTGATCTTTTACAGTAATTGTATAGGTAGTTGAATTCACTGCAGTTTCGGCACCTTTATTTGTTCCAGTATCCGTTTCAGTATCCGCAGTAACGATATTTCCGTTACTATCTTTTACTTCAACTTTAACTGTGTAAGTACCTACTTCTGATAATTTAACAGTTGCTGCTTCTGCTGCACTTCTATATTCTGTTACTGTTCCTGAAGGAGATGTTAACGTTACTTTTGTAACTGTTGTTTCCTTTTTATTTGGAGCAGTTGTCGCATCATCTTCTGTATCTGTAATTGTTACTGCAGCTGATTTTTGTTTTACTAAATCTACTGTAGCACCTTTTACAGTAGTATATAAACTTGAGCTAATAGACGGAGCATCATTTAATATAGACGCTTTATCTGAAGAACTTGCTGTTTCTACTGCATCAACTGTTCCTTTAAATCCTGATGTAGTTGAAATCGTCCACTTATCTCCAGTTTTTGTTGCTGTTACAGTAGAGTTATCATCAGCAGACCATTTATTTAATCCTTTATCATATTTAACAGTTACAACCATTCCTTTATTAGTATCAGTTGCTGAATCTGCTGAACTGTTCGCCGTATTTTCTTTTTTATACGTCGTTAATGTACGAGATACATTATTAACGGCTGTAACTTTTCCTTCTGCGTTTAATGTACGAGTATATTCGTAAACATTAAAGATTGTTTCTCCATCTTTATTCACATCAACATATAGGTCGCGTTTTAACCATGTTGTTGTACCGTCACTGTTAGGAGTTTTCTTCTCAGCAGTCTCACCAGATAATTCCCAACGACCACTAGTTTTATTGAATGTTGCTGCTACATTTTCTCCTAGTTGCGTTTTTAATGTTACTTCGGCTCGTGTAAACGTTGCTGTAATATTTTCACTATTTGCAGTTACGTTAATCGTATCTGTTGCGGCATTTGCTGTTGCTGTTGGAAGAACTTTTAGATTGAAAGTTTCACCAACTGTACCAATTTCATCATTGACGTTTACAGCAGTATTTGTTGTTTCTGATACAACCCATTTACCATCTTTAGCAACAATTTTTGTAGGGCACCTCTAAAAACCTATCCAATGGACACCAAAATATGAGATAATAGCCTTATCATAAGATGAGGTTATTATT
>NZ_JAHZPT010000042.1:0-10534 GCF_019929545.1 Streptococcus mitis | reverse complement strand
GAATGTGCCAACTAAATGAGACACATACAGTTGATTTTTTCTTTTGTGATAAGAGTGGAGTTTTTAGAGGTGCCCTTTTAAATTTTAAAGGTTTATACTGAAAAACGAAAACGGTAGGTGAGGCTACCATAGGGATACGGATGACTACCGCAAAGCAGTGGAGACACTACTCGTTGGTCAACAGTCCTGGTCGCGAAGGCCAAGACTAAGCTCATTACATTGCCCTATGGAGTTAAAGCTTGAACGAAAAACAGATAATCAGTTTTTTAATCCTGCCATTTTATGGTGGGATTTTCTACTGTTTAAATCAAAGAAAGGAGATAGACGATGCAAATTGACGATCATCCGGAACCGCACATACACAGCCAATCGCTGATTTGTGTCGTTCTGCCCTTATAAAGTGATTGGTCTCTGTGTATGAAACACATCATTCATACAGATAGGAGAAACCAATGAAAACTACAAAAGAAAGATTAGCAACAGCTATTCATACATCTTTAAACGAAACTCTATCTTTTTATAAGACAAGTCTAACAGGCTTGACTGGGGAGCAGGTGGAGAAAAATCGTGACCTATATGGTGAAAATACCATCACAAAGGGTCAAGAAGACAGTATCCTCAAAAAAATTTACGAATCCATTATCAATCCTTTTACGATCATCTTACTGGTCATCGCCGTGATTTCCTTGGTGACCAATGTCTGGTTGGCAAAACCAGGTCAAGAAGATCCGACAACTTCCATTATCATCATTGTCCTAGTCCTCATTTCTGGTGGCATACGCTTTGTCCAAGAACTCCGTAGTGATAAGGCTGCGACTAATCTATCAAAAATGATTGTCAACACAGCGACTGTCATTCGTCAAGGAGAAATCCAAGAAGTACCTATCGATGATTTGGTAGTGGGTGACGTGGTTAAATTAAGCGCTGGAGACATGATTCCAGCAGATCTTCTTTTATTTGAGTCGCGCGATTTCTTTGTACAACAGTCGGGCTTGACAGGTGAAAGTGAATCGGTTGAAAAATTGGCCTTGACCAAGGCAACAGTTCAACAATCTGATAGTCTGCTAGAGGCAGAAGCGCTCGCCTTTATGGGAACCAATGTCTTGTCTGGTAGTGCCAAGGCCGTGGTTTTAGCAGTTGGTGATGATACCATGATGGGGGCCATTGAGCAGACTTTGAACACCTATGATGAGCCTACTTCGTTTGAACGGGAGATGAATAGTATTTCGTGGCTCCTGATTCGTTTGATGCTGGTCATGGTGCCCATCGTTTTCTTGTCCAATGGTTTAACAGATGGTGACTGGCTGGAAGCTGGCGTATTTGCTTTGAGTGTTGGTGTTGGATTGACACCTGAGATGCTTCCTATGATTATCACGGCCAGTCTAGCAAAGGGCTCCATCATTATGGCCAAGGAAAAAGTGGTTATCAAGAAACTCAATGCCATACAGGACTTAGGGGCGATTGATATCTTGTGTACGGATAAAACCGGAACCCTTACCCAAGACGAAATTGTTCTTGAATATCCTTTGGATATACATGGAGATTTGGATTTGACCGTCTTGAGACGAGCTTATCTCAATTCTTATTTTCAAACGGGCTTGAAAAATTTGATGGACAGAGCCATCATCAAACGGACTGAAAAGGAAGCAAAAGAACACGCCCTCTTGCAAAATCTGGCTCAAACTTTTCAAAAAATAGATGAGCTTCCCTTTGATTTTGAACGTAGACGGATGAGTGTTATCGTTAAGGATGAACACGAAGTTGTTAGTTTGGTAACCAAGGGTGCCCTAGAGGAAATGTTGACGATTTCCAGTTATGCGGAATACCAAGGAGTGATTACTCCCTTGACAGATGTTATTAGAGAAGAAATTTTAGCAGAAGTCAGACAACTAAATCAACAAGGTTTGCGTGTCTTGGGAGTGGCCTATAAGTCAGGTTTGAGGGAAGGCCATGCCTATACAGTTGATGACGAAGGGGATATGATTCTAACTGGTTATTTAGCCTTCCTAGATCCTCCTAAACCATCTGCAGCACCAGCAATTAAGGCTCTGTTAGAACATGGGGTTCAAACAAAGATTTTGACGGGAGACAACGAAAAAGTTACCCAAGCAGTCTGTGAAAAGGTTGGATTAGATATTAATCAGATGCTGTTAGGGTCTGAAATTGACCAGATGAGTGATCAAGAATTGGCTCAAGCCGTAGAGGAGGTGACAGTCTTTGCCAAACTTTCTCCTGACCAAAAAGCAAGGATTATTTTGCAATTTAAGGCTAATGGTCATGCTGTCGGCTATATGGGAGATGGAATCAATGATGCTCCTTCTATGAAAGTTGCAGATGTGGGGATTTCTGTTGATACAGCAGTAGATATTGCCAAAGAAACAGCTGATGTTATCCTACTTGACAAGGATCTCATGGTGCTTGAAAAAGGATTGGTTGAAGGTCGTAAGGTCTATGCCAATATGACCAAATATATCAAGATGACGGTCAGTTCTAATTTTGGAAATATCTTATCCCTATTGGTCTCTGGAATCTTTTTACCCTTTTTACCAATGGCACCAGTCCATTTGATTATCCTAAATCTAGTCTATGATTTATCTTGTATTGCCTTGCCTTTTGACAAGGTGGATAAAGATTTTTTGAGAAATCCGCATACCTGGGAAGCCAAGTCTATCACACGTTTCATGGTTTGGATGGGGCCTATCTCTTCTGCCTTTGATATTTTGACCTTTATTTTGCTCTATTTTATCATTGTACCCATGACGACAGGTCATGCCTATGTTCATGGGGCAGAGTCGGCCGTAGGATTTATTGTCTTGTTCCAGACAGGTTGGTTTATCGAGTCTATGTGGTCACAGACCATGGTTATCCATATGTTGCGTTCAGCCAAAATTCCCTTTTTACAAAGTCGTCCAGCTTGGCTCGTTCTTGTGACAACCTTATTGGCTGCAGCCTTTGTGACCTTCCTTCCCTACAGTCCACTAGCTAGCCTTCTCCATCTAACTCCTTTAAAATCGATTTATTTCATCTTTTTAATTTTCATCATTATTTTGTATATGATTAGCGTGACAATTGTGAAAAAAATCTATATCAAGAAATATAAAGAATGGCTGTAAATTTCATTTTGTCAAGAAAAAAGTACGAAAATGACGAAAAAAGTCAAAAAAATTTAAAAATAGGTCGCAAGTCGGATGTTTTTTATGGTATAATAGACTAAACTGATAGTAACATGTAGCGAAAGGGGTAGGTACATGATTAAAATTTATACAGTCTCAAGTTGTACTAGCTGTAAAAAAGCAAAAACCTGGCTCAATGCCCACCAGTTAAGTTATAAAGAACAAAACCTTGGTAAAGAAGGAATTACGAGAGAAGAATTACTGGATATTCTAACCAAAACAGATAACGGAATAGCCAGTATCGTTTCCTCTAAAAATCGCTATGCCAAAGCCCTTGGAGTGGATATTGAAGATTTGAGTGTCAATGAAGTTCTCAATCTGATTATGGAAACACCGAGAATTTTAAAGAGCCCAATCCTTGTAGATGAAAAACGCCTGCAAGTTGGCTATAAGGAAGACGATATTCGTGCCTTCCTACCACGCTCTGTCCGTAATGTAGAAAATGCAGAAGCACGTTTGCGTGCAGCTCTATAAACATCAAGGCTGGGAGCAACTCCCAGTCTTATTTTAATTTCAAAAAGAAAGAAGAAAGAAATGAAAAAAATAGTTCTTGTTAGTCTAGCTTTCCTTTTTGTCCTGGTTGGTTGCGGACAGAAAAAAGAAACTGGAACAGCTACAAAAACAGAAAAGGATACGCTTCAGTCGGCATTGCCAGTTATTGAGAATGCTGAGAAGAATACAGTTGTGACCAAGACTTTGGTCTTGCCCAAGTCAGATGATGGTAGCCAGCAAACCCAAACCATTACATACAAGGACAAGACTTTTTTGAGCTTAACGATTCAACAAAAACGTCCAGTTTCTGATGAGTTGAAGACTTATATCGACCAACATGGAGTGGAAGAAACTCAAAAAGCTCTTCTCGAGGCAGAGGAGAAGGATGAGGCTATTATAGAAGCTCGTAAATTAGCAGGATTTAAGCTTGAAACCAAACTATTGAGCGCAACCGAACTTCAAACAACGACTAGTTTTGACTTTCAAGTTCTGGATGTCAAGAAGGCTTCTCAGTTAGAATATTTGAAGAATATTGGTTTAGAAAATCTCTTGAAGAATGAACCAAGCAAATATATTTCAGACAGATTGGCAAATGGCGCGACAGAACAGTAGAAAATCCAAATAAATAGACTGCCTGAATTGTAGAACGTAAGGAATTATGCTATAATGGTACTATTCTAAGGAAAGAGGGTGTTAGAATGGGATTTACTGAAGAAACAGTACGTTTTAAATTGGACGATTCCAATAAAAAAGAAATTAGCGAAACTCTGACTGATGTTTATGCTTCGTTGAACGATAAGGGCTACAACCCGATTAACCAAATCGTAGGTTACGTATTGAGTGGAGACCCTGCCTACGTTCCTCGTTATAATAATGCACGAAATCAAATCCGTAAGTATGAGCGTGATGAAATCGTTGAGGAATTGGTCCGCTACTACCTTAAAGGACAAGGAGTCGATCTATAACCTATGAGAATTATGGGATTGGACGTCGGTTCAAAAACGGTAGGGGTGGCCATTAGCGATCCGCTCGGTTTTACAGCTCAAGGGCTTGAAATCATCCAAATCAATGAGGAGCACGGTCAATTTGGTTTTGACCGTGTTCAGGAGTTGGTTGAAGCTTACAAGGTGGAACGATTTGTAGTGGGCTTGCCTAAAAACATGAACAATACAAGTGGACCGCGCGTGGAAGCTAGTCAAGCCTACGGAGCAAAGCTGGAAGAGCTTTTTGGTTTACCAGTAGACTATCAAGATGAACGCTTGACAACAGTTGCCGCAGAGCGCATGTTGATTGAACAAGCAGATATTAGTCGTAACAAGCGCAAGAAAGTCATTGATAAGTTAGCAGCTCAGCTGATTTTACAAAATTATTTAGATAGAAAATTTTAATACAAAGGAGAGGCTATGTCACACGATCATAACCACGACCACGAAGAACGTGAACTAATTACACTAGTAGATGAGCAAGGAAATGAAACCTTGTTTGAAATCCTTTTGACGATTGACGGAAAAGAAGAATTTGGTAAAAACTATGTTCTCCTAGTACCAGTTAACGCAGAAGAAGACGAAGACGGACAAGTTGAAATCCAAGCTTACTCATTCATCGAAAACGAAGATGGAACAGAAGGCGAATTGCAACCAATTCCAGAAGACTCAGAAGACGAATGGAACATGATTGAAGAAGTCTTCAACAGCTTTATGGAGGAGTAAAAACATCCAGTGGATGTTTTTAGCCCGGCTCTTTGAAATAAAAAAGAGCTGGTAAGTCCGGGGGACGTTTTTAGCCTGACGCTAAAAATAAAAACCGTCAGTAAGTTCGGGGGATATTTTTACCCCAGTTCCTTTAAATAAGAAAGAACTGGTAAGTCTGGGGGACGTTTTACCCCAGATTAACATTCATAGGAGCTAGTTATTAGCTAACCAGGTAAGAGGTCGGGACGAAAATCCTGACCTCATTTTTTGTTATCTATGGAATTTTGCTAGGTAATTGATTGAACTTTTGTCAAGGAGATGTGTATGTTTGAAGTAGAAGAATGGCTTCATAGTCGGATTGGTTTGAATTTTCGATCAGGCTTGAGCCGAATGCAGCAAGCGGTGGATTTGTTGGGGAATCCCGAGAAGTCTTATCCTATTATCCACGTAACAGGAACTAATGGAAAAGGTTCTACCATTGCTTTCATGAGGGAATTATTTATGGGGCATGGCAAAAAAGTTGCGACCTTTACCTCCCCTCATATCGTCTCTATCAATGACCGAATTTGCATTAATGAACAACCTATAGCAGACGCAGACTTTATCCGTTTAGCTGAGCAGGTCAAGGAGATGGAAAAGACGCTTTTGCAAACTCATGACCAGTTGTCCTTTTTTGAATTGCTGACCTTGATTGCTTTCCTCTATTTTAGAGAGCAAGAGGTGGATTTGGTTTTACTAGAAGTGGGAATTGGTGGCTTACTTGACACGACCAATGTGGTAACTGGAGAGATTGCTGTCATCACCTCCATTGGGCTTGACCATCAGGATACTTTGGGCGATAGTCTAGAAGCAATCGCAGAGCAAAAAGCTGGTATTTTCAAGGCTGGTAAGAAGGCAGTGATTGCGAAATTGCCTTCAGAAGCTAGGCTTGTATGTCAGAAAAAAGCCGAATCTTTAGCTGTTGACCTTTATCAGGCAGACCAAGATTTTTCAATGCTGAATGGTGATTTTTCAAGCTCTTTGGCTAATCTTTCACAGTTGAAAATAGGCTTGGAAGGAGCTTATCAGCAGGAAAATGCGGCCTTGGCGCTACAAACTTTTCTTCTCTTTATGAGGGAAGAAAAGGAAGATGTTGATGAGCAGGCTATAAGACAGGCCTTGGAACAGACCCATTGGGCTGGACGTTTGGAGCGTATTCGTCCTCAGATATACTTGGACGGTGCCCATAACCTCCCTGCTTTGACTCGCTTGGTTGAATTTATCAAAGGAAAAGAGCAGGAAGGTTATCGTCCTAAAATCCTTTTTGGAGCTTTGAAACGTAAGGATTATCAAGGTATGTTGGGTTATCTGACTGAAAATTTGCCTCAGGTGGAACTCAAGGTGACCGGCTTTGACTATCAAGGTTCTTTGGATGAGACAGATGTAACAGGTTACGATATAATTCCTTCTTATCGCGAATTTATCAGCAGTTTCGAAGAAAGAGCCGATACCCAGGATTTGTTGTTCGTTACAGGCTCTCTCTATTTTATCTCAGAAGTACGGAGCCACATACTGGCCCACGAGCAGATAAATTGACCTCCTTTTTTGAACTTGTTATACTAGGGGAACTGCCAGTTAGAAGGAACATTCTCTAAATTGGTAGCAGAAAGGAAATTCATCATGAAATTAAAAACATTCACACTTTCTCTTGCTTCTCTAGCAAGTCTTAGTCTCTTAGTAGCTTGTTCACAGAGAGCTCAACAAGTTCAACAACCAGTAGCTCAATCGCAAACTCAACAAACTCAGCAATCACAACCTGCTGCTTCATCTTCGGCAGAAAATTCAAATCAGGCAGCAACAAGTTCTTCACAAAATGCGCCTGAGACTCAACCAACTAATATTGATGGGACTTATACTGGTCAGGATGAAGGAGACCGTATCACTTTAGTGGTAACTGGTACAACGGGTACTTGGACACAGGTAGAAACTGACGGGGAACAAGAAATCAAGCAGGTTAGCTTCGACGCTGCTAATCAACGCATGATTATTGGTGATGATGCCAAGATTTATGCAATCAATGGCAATCAGATGATTATTGACGATATGGATAGAGAAGCGTCTGATCGCATTGTTTTATCAAAATAGACTAGAAGGAGACTGGTTTTGTCAGTCTCTTTTGCTTTTACTCAGAAAAATGATTATAAATACTTGCCTTCTATCGAATACCTGAGTTATACTAGTATCAATTACCTGTTTTTAGCATTCATACTCTTCGAAAATCTCTTCAAACCACGTCAGCTTCCATCTGCAACCTCAAAACAGTGTTTTGAGCAACCTGCGGCTAGCTTCCTAGTTTGCTCTTTGCTTTTCATTGAGTATCAAAATATCAAGGAGGGGATATGAAATATAGAAAATTTCAATTATTAATGTCCAAGTATGGCTTTAGTCTTTCGATTATGCTGCTTGAACTTTCTCTTGTTTTTGGTCTCTTTCTTTACTTAGGGCGTATGGCTCCTATTCTGTGGGTTATTCTCTTAATCTTTATGAGTATGGCGACTATCGTAGCGATTGTCAATCGCTCAATGGCGCCTGATAGTAAAGTGATGTGGTTAGTGGTGACTTTTGTTCCTGTCATTGGTCCCTTGCTCTATCTGATGTTTGGTGAAAGGCGATTGTCCAAAAAAGAAATCAAGCAGTTGGACAAACTTGGTTCTATGCATTTTCGGGAGGATAACAGTAAAGCTCTCCGCCAGAAATTGAAGGAAAATGATAAGGCGGCTTACGGAGTTATCAAATCTTTGCTAAGTATGGATAGCAATGCCGATGTCTATGATCGAACAGATTCACAATTCTTTTCTTCGGGTGAAAGCATGTGGCAATATATGTTGGAAGATCTTAAGAAAGCTGAAAAGTTTATCTTTCTAGAGTACTATATTGTCGAAGAAGGTCTAATGTGGAATAGCATACTAGATATACTAGATCAAAAGGCAGCTCAGGGTGTAGAGGTCAAGATGCTCTATGATGATATCGGCTGTATGGCGACTTTGCCTGGAGACTATACTGTTCAGCTTCGTAGTCGAGGAATTGAAGCCCATAAGTTTAACAAGGTGATTCCTCGTTTGACGGTGGCTTACAACAATCGGGATCATCGTAAAATTCTGGTCATAGATGGTCAGGTAGCCTATACAGGAGGTATTAACTTAGCCGATGAGTACATTAATCATGTAGAACGATTTGGCTACTGGAAGGATAGTGGGATTCGCTTAGATGGCCCTGGTGTCAAGGCTCTAACCCGTCTCTTTTTGATGACTTGGTACATCAATCGTGGGGAAATCAGCGATTTTGACCAGTATCACTTGGAAAATCAGCCTTGTTCTGGCCAAGGGCTCTGCATTCCTTACGGTAGTGGACCCAAGCCTATCTTCCGTACCCAAGTAGGGAAAAAAGTTTATCAAAGTTTGATTAATCAGGCTACTGATTCAGTCTATATCACAACGCCCTATTTGATTATTGACTATGATTTAACAGAGAGTATTAAAAATGCAGCCATGAGGGGTGTTGATGTCCGTATCGTGACACCTTTCATTCCGGATAAAAAATTAATTCAACTCATCACAAGAGGGGCCTATCCAGATCTTTTATCAGCAGGAGTCAGGATTTTTGAGTATAGTCCTGGCTTTATCCACAGTAAACAAATCATAGTGGATAAGGACTTTGCTGCAGTTGGAACCATTAATTTAGATTATAGAAGTTTGCTTCACCACTATGAAAATGCAGTTTTGCTATATAAAACGGCATCAATCACAGAGATTCAAAAAGATTTTCAGGAGATTTTTTCAGTATCTCAAGAAATTTTCCCTCATACGATAAAAAATAGCTGGTATCAGAAATTGATTAAGGAAATTGCCCAGTTATTCGCCCCAATCTTATAAGAAATCTAGGACTTAGGATACAAACCAGTCCTATTTTTCTTGCCTTTTACGAATAAGAAGATATAGGAGGAACGATGCTGACTCAGAAAGAATTGGATTATATCATGTCATTTAAACAGACGCATTTACACCGATTTCGGGAAATTGAAACCTTTGTGAAACTATGCAAAAAATCTCTCAAACAGCCATCGCAAGCTGACAATTTTAGGTCTTTTTGATATACTAAGACAGATAAATTGAATAGGAGAAACGACATGGCTGTATATGGCAGAATCGAAGAAGTATCCGAAATGATACAGAGTGATGGAATAGAAAATAGACTGGATAGGAACCTTGAGTTTCATGCAGAAAAAGAAGAACAGGTAGCTTTCCCGTTTTTCAGACTCATCATTGGAAGTACGATTGCAACGGTTTTTTCTGTGGTGATACCTTTACTTTTAGATATGGTAAGTCCTTCTCAGGCTCAGGATTTGTATATAGGGTGGGCTTTACATCAGGGAGGACAGCTCTACAGTAGCTATTATGCTAGTCACGGTCTTCTTTATTACTTGCTACTTTATATTACCCAAGGAGGCATCCTTTTTTCCTTGGTAGAATGGCTAGCTCTCTTAGGAGGAGGTTATTTCCTCTTTTCTTCAACTGACTATCTGACGGGACAAAGGGAACAAGCCAAGCAACTCCTAACCATATTTTATATTTTGGTATCTGGTCTCGGTTTTGGCGGAGGCTACGCTACTATTTTAGCTTTGCCATTCCTGTTTGCAGGATTTTCGTTCATAGCAGCTTATCTATCAAATCCTAACCATGACAAGGGATTTCTACGTCTGGGGATTTTCTTGGCCCTATCATTTTTTATAGAGCCTCTTACAAGTCTTCTCTTTATTGCAGTAGTAACGATCGGTTTATTTGTCTTTAATGTTGGGCATGGTCGACTTGCTCATGGAGTTTATCAGTTTTTTGCAGCGGCACTTGGTTTTTCTCTCATCTTTTACCCAGTAGGCTACTATGTGCTTACTTCAGGTAGTTTTGGAGGAGCTATAGGAAGTCTTTTGTATCCGATTGATTCCCTTCAGGTTTTTACCAATCCTCAACTAATGGATAATGTTGTATTCTATGGTTTATTGACCTTTGGTTTAGGAGCTCTCTTCCTTGTTTTTCTAGGTTTGTTCCAATCAAAGGCATCAAGATTATATGGGCACCTCTAAAAACTCCACTCTTATCACAAAAGAAAAAATCAACTGTATGTGTCTCATTTAGTTGGCACATT
>NZ_JAHZPT010000041.1:0-10719 GCF_019929545.1 Streptococcus mitis | reverse complement strand
GAATGTGCCAACTAAATGAGACACATACAGTTGATTTTTTCTTTTGTGATAAGAGTGGAGTTTTTAGAGGTGCCCTGAAGAAAATTGTATTTGCTAGCGCCTTGGCTTTGACTTTAGCTGGAGCAGTTTTGACAAATGATGTTTTTGCCAATGACAGACTTGTGGCAACACAATCTGCAGATGGTAGAAATGAAAATGTCTTGAGTTCAGAAGTGCTTAACCCTGCTAGTGGCAATGTTTTGGTTGGATTAAAGGGAGAATTTTTGACTCCAGACCAACAAGCTATCTTAGATGCCATCAATGCTATCCGTAAAGAGGCAGCTGACGAAGGTTTGGTAGATAAGTATGTCCCTATCAAATGGTCGACTGACCTAGAAAAGGCAGCTTTTGCCAGAGCTGCAGAAGCTTCTGTAACCATGGACCATACTCGTCTTTCTGGTAAAGAAATCTGGAGCGCCTTCCCATCAGGAAACAGTGTACTAGGAGAAAACTTGGGTTGGAACCATGATGGTTTTCTAAAAGCTCTTGAACAATGGCGTGCTGAAAAAGCAGACTACGTGAAGAAAAAATCAGGTGGTTCAGCAAAAGGTGGCTCTGGTCATTATGAAACTTTGATTAGCCCTAAATTTACACATATGGGGATTGCTGCCTTTAAGAACCCAAATAACCCATATAATGCCGTAACGATTGCTCAGGCTTTTGGTGATGCTGCTACTTCAGAAGAGTTGGTAGGCAGTTACGGTCCTGCTATTCAATATGCAGAAGTGACTTCATCTAACTTGTCAACAGTTAAAAATAAAGCAGTCGTAGTTGAAAAAGCGCTGAAAGAATTTAGAACTTCTAGTTCAGACCAATCTGGTTGGGTGAAAACAGATGGGAAATGGTATTTCTATGAGTCTGGTGATCTGAAGACAGGCTGGGTGAAAACGGGTGGTAAATGGTACTACTTGGATGACCTAGGTGTCATGCAGACAGGATTTGTAAAAGTAGATGGTAGCTGGTATTACTTGAGTAGCTCAGGTGCTATGTTTACAGGCTGGGGTACAGACGGAAATAGATGGTTCTACTTTGATGGATCAGGAGCTATGAAGACAGGCTGGCTCAAAGAAAATGGAGTCTGGTACTACCTTGATGCGTCTGGTATCATGAAGACAGGTTGGTTTAAAGTTGGCCAATACTGGTACTATGCATATGGTTCTGGAGCTTTGGCAGTCAGCACAACAACACCAGACGGTTATAAAGTAAATGGCAACGGTGAATGGGTAAACTAGAAACTAAAGGAGTTGCTTTAACAACTTTAGATAACCTATATTTGTTACTATAATTTTAAAGATGGAGAGAAGGGATTACTTCCTCCATTTTTTATTTTTCGTTGACATTTTTTATTGCTAAACAGTTAATTACTTAGTTACTTGATTTTTCCCATCCGTTCAATTGTATATCTATCCCTAGAATCTTTTAAAAAGTTGATGTATAATGGAAAGAGTTGTATATTTTACAATAAATTAAAATACTAATTTAAAAATGTAAAAAGAGGGAAATATGAATTTCAAAACTACTGGAGAAGAAAGACAGAATTTCTCGTTAAGAAAATTGGCAGTTGGCCTTGTATCTGTAGCAGTTGCGTGTTTCTTTTTGATGGGAACTGGCCTACAGATTGTATCTGCCCAAGAATCTCATACTGTTAACTATACCTACGTTTTAGAGTCGGATTTAACTGACGAAGAGAAGGGTCTCTTGGTTACATCCCTACCACAAGTAGCGGAAGAAACGGACGCTACCTACTATCTGGTTTATCGAGCAAATCAAGTATTACCCAATACGGGGACTAGCTCTCCATTGGGAACTGTTGCCTTGGTGGCGGGCCTTAGTTTATTGGTTGTAGTAGTTCTTAAGGGACGTGATGGCAAGAGCAAGATTAGTCGATTCTTGTTAGTAAGCGCTCTAGGCAGTCAGTTGCTGTCTCCAACTGTCCTTGCTTTGACGAGCGAGACACTAGCTGCTTATAACACCCAATTATCGATCCAGGCAGGAGATGCCTTGCCAGCTCCGGTTGATATTCCTGGTTACACTTATCTAGGATTTGTAGAAAACAAACCAGCTCTTTCTGTACCGACAACTAGCAAACCAGCAGAATCTACTGGAAATCAAGAGATTAAATTAGAAAACAGTCAATCTAAGGAAGTGGTTACTACTCATTCAGCAGATTCGACTATGGGAACTGAATTTGTCAAGCAATCAAATGACAGCAAGTCTAACTTAGAAAATGAAGATAGCTCAGTAGTAATGACTGTGTATCCTAAAAATGAGGATACTAGTCAGCAAACGAAAGTTCCTCAGAGTCAGGAAAGTAAAGATAGTCATGTTGTAAAAGGTGAGGAGGCAGACCAAAAACCAGCACCAGCTACAGAGTCTGCAACAAATTCAAGCCCAACTGGTGGGAATCAAGAACAGACAAATCCAGTCCAGCCAGCTTCGCAAAGCCCAGTGGTAGAGAATCAGCAAGGAGGAACACCTTCTCCTGTAGAGCCTCAACCACAAGAAAATAATGAAACTGTAGTGCAAGCAAAGGGAACGCAAGAACCCGGTCATGAAGGTGAAGCACTAGTTCAAACAGAACTACCAGCTTACACAGCCCCGTTAGAAGCAAAAGGGACACAAGAGTCAGGTCACGAGGGTGAGGCTCTAATCCAACCATCGCAACCAGCGTACACAGCCCCAATTAGCACCCAAGGTACCCAAGAGTCAGGTCATGAAGGCGAATCCCTAGTCCAAGCAGAGCAGCCGTCTTATACAGCCCCAATTAGCACCCAAGGTACCCAAGAGTCAGGTCATGAGGGTGATGCCCTGGTTCAACCAGCACAACCGTCTTATACAGAACCCGTTAGCACCCAAGGTACACAAGAGCCCGGCCATGAAGGCGAATCCCTTGTTCAATCAGAACTACCAGTTTACACAGGTCCTCAGGAGGGAGCTCCAGTTGAGCCAACAGTGCCAGAGTCTACAGAAGTTGTTAGCAGTAAGGGCACGTAAGAGCCCGGCCATGAGGGTGAAGCCTTAGTTCAACCCGTTCAGCCATCTTACACAGCCCCAATTAGTACCCAAGGTACGCAAGAGCCCGGTCACGAGGGCGAGGCTGCTGTAGCAGAGGCTCTTCCTGAACTGCCTTTGACAAGTAATCATCGTACAGTAACAGAAACCATTCCTCATGAAACTGAAGAAATTGAAGATGCGACTATCTTAAAAAATCATCGAGAAATTGCTCAGGAAGGAAAAGACGGTTTACGGACAATCGAGTATGAAGATTATCTCGTAGATGGTAAGGTGGAAGCGAGCAAGGAAATCTCGCGTACAGAAGTAGAACCAACCAAAGAGATTGTCAAGGTTGGTAGTCTTGTTAAAACCAAACCAACGGTTGAAATTACTAATCTGGTTAAAGATGAGAGCAAAAAAGCAGTAGCAGTCAACTATCACCTGGATGACCCAACGTCTGCTCTTGTTAAGGCCAAGGCCAAGCTAGTCGAAAAGTTGCTTATCACAATATCGAGAAATTGATGCCTTTCTATAACAAAGAGTTAGTGGTTCACTATGGAAATCAAGTTGATCCTACTGATAAGCTTTATACTACAGAACTGCTGGATGTTGTACCAATGAAGGACAATGACATCATCACAGATATTCAGGCCAATAAAGCAGCAATCAATAAACTGATGTTGCATTTTGCTGACAATACAATCAGTTATCTGGACGTCACTTACAAAGACGACTTCAAAAATACACAAATTGCAGAGTACAGCGTAGCAGGTAAAAACTTTATCTTTACACCAGAGGCCTTTTTATCTGACTATACGAAAGTGACTGATCGGGTCCTAGCAGATTTGCAAGGGGTCGAATATGACTCAGCAGCCATGAGAAGAGTTCTGGGCATTGAGGCAGATGCGTCGCTTGATTCGCTATATTTGGACAAAGAATTTGAAAAAGTTAAATCCAATATCGGCGAACATCTCCGTAAAGTGCTAGCCATGGACAAGTCTATTAATACGATGGGAGATAGTGTAGTAACCTACATCAGCGAGAAAATCAAGAACAACAAGGAAGCTTTCTTGCTTGGTTTGACCTACCTCAATCGCTGGTACAATATCAACTATGATCACATCAATACGAAGGATCTCAATACCTATAAGTTTGACTTTGATGGTAATAGCACAGCTTCAACCTTGGATACCATCATTGCCCTAGGTCAGAGCGGTATGGAAAATCTCAAGGCGTTAAATAATACAAGTGTCTATGAAACAACCCTGGCCCCTGCAAAAGGTCGCAAGACAGTGACTGATTTACTGGAGTCTTACAGAAAACTCTTCCTACCAACTAAAACCAATAATGAATGGTTGAAGAGCAATACCAAGGCCTATATCGTAGAGAGTAAGTCAGCAATTCCAGAAGTGCGTGCCAAACAAGAGTCAGCTACACCAGATAGTAAGTATACGCTGGGAGTCTATGACCGTATTACGGCATCAAGTTGGAAATTAAAAAACATGCTCCTACCTTTATTAACATTGCCAGAAGAAGATGTTTATGTGATTTCAAATCTTTCTACCTTGGCCTTTGGTGGCTACGAACGCTATCGTGACCGTGTCAATAATACAGTCTTGTCAGGAGAGGAATTGCGTCAGTATGTCCGTGCTAAGGTCGACCAGTCGGCTGAATGGCAACGAGACCACTACGATATCTGGTACCATCTCCTTTCACCAGAATACAAAGAAAAACTCTTCCGTTCAGTCATGGTTTCAGATGGTTTTGGTATGAAAGATAGCAATAGCAAGTATTACTGGGCCACCCTGTCTGATAAGGCCATTGCTTCTATCTACAACTTCTTTGGACCAACTGGTAAGTGGTATGGGGAAAGCAAAGGAGCTGGAGCCTATGCCAACGGTTCTGAGGTCCACTATGTCAGCGACCGCTTGTTGGATAAATACGGAACATCAGTCTATACCCATGAAATGGTTCATAATTCTGACGGACATATTTACTTTGAAGGAAAAGGTCGTCGTGAAGGATTGGGAGCAGAGTTGTATGCCTTAGGACTGTTGCAATCTGCTGACAGTCTAGATAAGGATGCTATTGTCTTGAACACTCTCTATAAAGGGGATAAGGATTCACCAACTCGCTTGCATACTTATGACCCGACAAGCCGCTTCACATCAGCCGCAGCCTTGCAAGAGTATTTGCACGGTATGTACGATGTCTTGTATACCTTGGATGCTATGGAAGCCAATGCCATTTTAACTAAGTCAAATGATGTTAAGAAAAAATGGTTTAGAAAAATAGAGAATTTCTACATTGAGGACAAGTACCATAAACAAACTCATGCTGGAAACTCTGTTCGTCCATTGACAGATGCTGAAGTAAGTAAACTAACCAGTCTGGATGCCTTGATTGACAATGATATCATCAACCGTCGGGCTTACCGTGATAAGAGCGACTATACTCGTAATGGCTATCATCTGATCAGCATGTTCTCACCGATTTATGCTGCCCTCAGTAATCCAAAGGGTGCGCCTGGTGACATCATGTTTAGAAAGACAGCCTACGAATTGTTGGCAGAAAAAGGTTATCAAGATGGGTTCTTACCATATGTATCCAACCAATATGCAGAAGAAGCTAAACGCAATGGGGACATTACCTATTCAGATTGGCACGGAAAAAATGTGGGACTCATCACTGATAGTCTCGTCTTGAAAAATGTCTTTGCTAATAAATACGTTTCATGGGCTGATTTCAAGAAGGATATGTTTGATCAACGTATTCGTAAGCAAGACCAGTTGAAACCAATCACTATTCAGTATGAACTTGGTGTACCAAACAGCAGCAAGGAGATTACAATCCGTTCAGCTGCCCAAATGCAAGAACTCATCGATCAAGCAGTGGCGAAAGATGTGGCTAACATTGATCGTACGACAAGCCATGCTCCTGCAAGTTGGGTACACTTGTTAAAACAAAAAATCTACAATGCCTACCTACGTAGTACAGATGATTTCAGAGAATCGATTTATAAACAATAAGAAAACTCCCTCACGCTATGCTGTCTAATCCAGTCCATCTTGCAGATGGTCAGTCTTTGTGATAGAATAGCATAAAGTCCTTTTGAGGGGGAACTTGCTAGGAAATCCCCAAGCATTGTAACGGATGAACCACCCTCGCCTTTTTGTGAGGGTGGTTTTTCATTTGTAAGCAGAAAATAAGAGAGAAAGAGTGTATAGCATGTCGAGAATTGTCACCATTCATCCAGTCAAGGAAATCCATCGCTATGGTTTTGAGAGTACCCAGGTCTATCGAGCTCGTATAGCACGACATCTAGGTTTGGAATATGTTCACCTGGTTTCGAGTCCTCAGCTTCGTCCTGACTGGAAGAAAGACTTGATTAAGTTAGGATTTTTAGAAAAAGAACTGATATGTGTTCCGCATAGTTTTTCAGATATAGGCCATGCAGACTTATCAGTGAAGCCAGAAAGTTTAACGCTAGCAGATGGAGATCAGGTTGAGCTCAATGAAGACGGTTTTGTCGCCTCTGTTACCCTAGGAGATGGCTCGGGGAGATATTACTATACCAAGGGGCCCTTCTTGTTTGAAGATTTCAAGGAAAAGGAACTGCGTTGGTATCATGAAAATGGAGAATTGGCTCTGGAAGGACGATTTATCGATCCTTTCAAAGAACCCTCTCCTGTAACCATCTTTCATCCAGAGTATATCTACCGCATAGGAGGAGAAATCCGTTCTGAAGAGGACTTGTTGGTTAAGTTCCTAGCCAGATGGGCAAAACAGACAGATCTTTTTATCCGTGACCAACAAATCGTTCCCAAACCCAGCCTCTGGCGTTATATGGAAAATACGGACAAAAATTACTATGAAGTTGTCCATGAAAATATCATGCGAGATTTACGCCTCGCCAATCTGCGCAAGACAAACAAATACCTAGTTGCCAGTGAAGTGTTGACTGATACCTTGGCGAAACAAGGGTATGACACTAAGTTTTTACCACCAATGTTTACAGAAAAAGTAGGTCAGCTAAGAAAAATCGGACCTGTTTTGGACTATTGCCTAGTGGGTCATATGGGAGAAGGCAAGAACGTTGAACTTGTCATTGAAGCCTTTATCGAACTCTACAAACGTGGCTCCAAGGCCCAGATTACCTTTTATGGTGGCTCAGAGGAACGTCTAGCAGAATTACAGAATCAATATGATCTTCCGCCAACCATTCACTTTAAAGGTATCGTTAACGAAGTGCCTTATCATCTGCACCAATGCTATTTGTCTGCAAGTTACACAGAGTTATTTGCCAATGCCTGTGTTGAAGCCTTGAGCCAAGGTTTGTTAGCCTTGTTATCGGATGTGGAGATTGCCCATCGTTTCTATGCTGGTCAGTCCAATGCCATCAACTTATTTAAAACTAAATCAGAGTTGATTCAAAAGATAGAAGAGATGGAGCAGCCTGATTTTTGTCTATTAAATGAAAAAAATCTAGCCTTAGCCTCTCGCTATTCTCTGGAAAAAGTAGCTCAAATATACAGAGAACTATTAGATAGGAATTTCTAGGATGTTGGGAATTCTAGTCACCCTATTGCTCTATTTCGGCTTGATTTCTTGGATTGCCTATCGGAAAAAAGGGGACGAAGAGGACTATTATCAGGTTAAGAAAGCTGTTCCAGTGACAGTTCTGGCCTTCTCAGTCTTTGCCACCTTACTCAGCCCTATTTCCTTTCTGACTCTGGTTGGAAATGCCTATACAGGTAGGTCCTATCTCTGGTTTGCCCAATGTGGCATCCTTCTAGCCATTCCACTAGCTCATCGCTATTTTCTGCCCCTCTATCAAAAGGGAAACTACGAGACAGCCTATCATCTTTTAGAGGACAAGTTTCAATCGACTGGCATTCGTTCACTGGCCTCAGGTCTTTTCATTCTCTACCAGTTGGGGCGAATAGCAGTGGTGACCTACTTGTTGTCTCAGGCCTTAGCGCCCTTTATCCCTCTCAATCAGCTGGTCTTGTCAGGTTTACTCCTTCTTTTGACGGTCTATTATCTGGCAAGTGGTGGTCTCTTGGTTGTGCTGTGGACGGACTTCTTTCAAGGCTTGGTCCTGCTGGCTATATTGGCCCTCTTTCTACCAAGAATTGCCCAATCAGGTCTTGTCATGAATAGCAGTCAACAGCTATCTCACTTTGCAGAGACCCTGGATGGGCAGACGGTCTTGATCTTGGTTGCAGGAGCAGGTTTTAGTAGTTTATTTTCCTATGTTTCCTCACAGGACATCGTCCAACGTTTTAACAGCAAAATGGGGCGTCAGAAGATTGGAAAAATCTTATGGTTACAGGGACTCTTGTCTTTTGGGATTGCCAGTTTACTGTATCTGATTGGCCTATTGATTCGTCAGGAAAATTTTGCCACCACATCGACCAATCCTGTTCTCATTGCTTACGCTCGGGAAGGTCTGGCGCCTTGGTTTGGCAGTTTCATCATGCTGGCTCTCTTAGCAGCAGGCCAATCCACAGTTTCGTCCAGTATGAATGCAATCGTGACCTGTTTGAAATTGGATTTCGCCTGGTCAAAGATTCGCTGGTCGCCAAGCCTCCTGTCCTTTGTCTTAGCAGGCCTGTCTTGGCTTCTCTGCCTCTTGCTCATGAATGCAGAAATCTACTCCATCTACGAATGGATTAACGGCTTTATGGGTCTGACACTGGGTGTGATTGGTGGTTTGTACCTTTTGATCCTACTCCTCAAAAGACCGAGTTTGCAACTGGCTAAAATCTATCTGGTCTTTAGTCTAGGAGCCTTGGTCCTCTATCATTACAGTGGCCTCTTTGCCAATCCCAATCCTTGGTTAAATAGCATCATTACCACCCTATCTGCCCTGTTTATCTCAATTCTAGGAAGACTATATGAAAGCAACATCTAAACCCATAGCCGTCATTTTGATCCGTTCAGGTTCACGTGGCTTAGTGGATAAAAATATCAAACCGCTTGCAGGCAAACCTTTGGTTTTCTACACCATAGAAGTCGCTCTAGCCTCCAAGCTATTTAGTGAAATCTGGGTATCCTCAGACTCACTAGCCTATCTAGAACTCTGTCGTCAAGCCTATCCAGAGATTCATTGTGTCCATAGACCAAAAGAACTGGCCTTGGCAACAACCTCTAGCTTAGAAACCCTACGAGACTTTTTACAGCCCTTTGAGGAAGAGCAGGTCTTCGTGAATCTGCAGGTGACCTCACCTCTGAGAGAAGTAGAGAACCTCATAGAGTCCTATCAGCTCTACTGTCAGTCTGGCGCCGACCATCTGATTTCCTGTGTCAAGGCGGACAAGAGTCGCAGTCTTTTCTTGCAGCTGGAGGAGTCGACTTTTATCCGTCCGCCTCAGGTGTCCAAGCACTATGCTCGGCAAAAAGAGCCTGTCTATTACTATCCCAACGGTAGTATCTGGATTTCTCGCAAGGACCGTTACCTACGAGATGAGACCTTTTACACAGACAAGACAGTAGCCTATGAAATGCCCAAACTCTATTCTTATGATATCGACGATGCCTTGGATTTTGAAGTCGTTGAGACCTTGCTGCACCATCACCACCTAGGAGAATCAAAGAGATGAAACACCTCATCATTGCCACAACGCCCTTGCAGGCCAAGATTGCCCAGCATATCAAGGGACTCTATCCTGATCAGGACTTTGTCAGCCTCTATGTCAGTCCTGTCAAAAATGCCCGTCAGGAACATTATGCTAAGAATTTTGACCATGTTCACTATCCTCAAACGGCAGAGGACTTGGCTCAGATCTGCCAGGAGCTTGCTGGAGACTATGACACCATCTTTTATGCCAGTTTTGACAATAGCTTGATTCTGGACTTGATTGCTAGTTCGACCTATCAGCACCTCATGAGTTTCGATGATGGTTATGCGGATATTTACCCCTTGGGCATGTATGCCCGACCTCTCCATCCCAGTCAGGTTGGCTCCTTGGGCTTGAGCAGAGATGACTTGATTGAGCAGACGGAAAAGCACTATACCCTCTATCGCAGTGACTACCATGTCGTAGCGAGAGAAAAGCTAGTCTATCTGGAGCATTTTTTTGACTTGCCCCAAGCACCCGTTTCAAATGGCAAGACGGTCAAGGTTCTACTGGGACAAAAGTTCTCGGAAGAAGACGACCAGATTTCCATCCGCTTTATCAGTACCTATGCCAAGGCCTTGGCCATTGACTTCTATCTGCCCCATCCCAAGGAGACTTTCACTATACCAGATGTGACTTACTTGGAGACGGAGCTAATCTTTGAAGATGTACTAGCCCAACTCTTTCAAGAATATGAGTTCGTTCAGGTCTATCACTTCACCTCGTCTGTCAGCCTCCATTTGCAAGACCTGCCTCATGTGACCATCACAGGCATTTCCCTCCCTTATTACGAGGACCGTCAAAAAGAATTGCGACGATTGGGTTGTCAGTTTGAAAGGGTTTCAATTGGTTGGTAGTATAAATATACATTAAGAAATGTAAATCCATGCACTAGCTTGGATTTTTTATATTTCAACATACTATAAACAAGTGGTTTGAACTATCAAAAAAATGAGCAATATTCTTGTTTGAGATGACGAAAAGTGTTAAGGGCACCTCTAAAAACTCCACTCTTATCACAAAAGAAAAAATCAACTGTATGTGTCTCATTTAGTTGGCACAT
>NZ_JAHZPT010000040.1:0-12586 GCF_019929545.1 Streptococcus mitis | reverse complement strand
TAATAACCTCATCTTATGATAAGGCTATTATCTCATATTTTGGTGTCCATTGGATAGGTTTTTAGAGGTGCCCTTAATGAATTCTTCCCGATCAGCTTTAACATCATTAGTGAATTCAGCTCCATTATCAGATGATTTTTTATCATCTGCAAGGGCTACAACTTTAGCCTTGTTATCAGCAGTACTTAGTTTTGTTCCACCCCCTGAGTTTTCCCCATCAAGGTAAACCGCATCAACATACTTTTTCATTACTTCTTTAGCTTCATCAATATGATCTTCGTACTTAGTTGGATCAACTTTGACAGCTACATCATTATTCTTATTAGATTTTTCTTTGATATCCTCATAAAAGCTAGGTGCAAAATGAAGCTCATATTTAGCATTTTTATCAACTTCATAGACAACATAGCCAGCTACACTTTTGCCTTTAGAAATACTATCCCCATAATCCATGAATTTAGTTTTACTGTCACTATCATACATTTGAATTGGTTCTACTTTTTCATCTTTTTCATTGTAAAGAGTGATATCGCGGCTAGTGAAACTGAACTGTTTGTCACGATTGTTTTTGATTTCTACTTGAAGTGCAAGATAGCTTGAAGATGAATCTTCATCCTTAGGCAATACAAACATTCCATCTTTAACAGATATTTCAAAGTTAGAATTTGATGCAGTACCGTTGTCGCTGGCTTTTTTCGAAGATCCACAAGCAACAAGTGCTAAAGCTGATAACAATAAAGCAGAATGCTTAAGAATTTTTTTCATAATAGAATGTCTCCTTTTATTATTACTGATATTATACCATAGGTATAATAATATTCAAAATAGAAACCGAATGTTTAAAAAAATCTAAAAATTATAGAATTCTTTCTAAAATTGGGGGAACAAATTATAAATGCCTAACTAATCACTAAATGTTTTTTAAAATCTATTTTCTATGCTTATACAATAGAAAACCAGAAAACTAAATCTGATAGATATCGTGAGGAAAATGATTTATTATAGTAGTGACTCTCATGCTAAGGTTTTACTAAAATGCTAAAAAATGCTATAATGTGAACGGTTAAAACAATTTACAAAAGGAGAATTTCAATGTCTTACCAAGAAAATTACCAGAAATGGGTTGATTTTGCGGAGCTTCCTGACTACCTTCGTCAAAATTTAGAAAATATGGATGAAAAAACGAAGGAAGATGCCTTCTATACAAATCTTGAATTTGGTACTGCAGGTATGCGTGGCTTGATTGGTGCTGGTACAAACCGCATCAACATCTACGTTGTTCGCCAAGCTACTGAAGGATTGGCTCGTTTGATTGAGTCAAAAGGTGGAAACGAAAAAGAACGTGGTGTAGCAATCGCCTACGATAGCCGTCACTTCTCACCTGAGTTTGCCTTTGAATCTGCGGCAGTTCTTGCCAAGCACGGCATCAAATCTTATGTATTTGAAAGCCTTCGTCCAACTCCAGAACTCTCATTTGCAGTTCGTCACCTCAACTGTTTCGCAGGTATCATGGTCACAGCTAGCCACAACCCTGCACCATTTAACGGATACAAGGTTTACGGTGAAGACGGTGGACAAATGCCTCCACACGACGCGGACGCTTTGACTACTTATATCCGTGCAATCGAAAACCCATTTGCAGTTGAAGTTGCTGATGTGGAAGCTGAAAAATCTTCTGGCTTGATTGAAGTTATCGGCGAAGCTGTCGATGTTGAATACCTCAAAGAAGTTAAGGACGTAAACATCAACCCAGCCTTGATTGAAGAATTCGGTAAAGACATGAAAATTGTCTACACACCACTTCATGGTACTGGTGAAATGTTGGCTCGTCGTGCTCTTGCCCAAGCAGGATTTGACTCTGTTCAAGTCGTTGAAGCGCAAGCAACTGCCGATCCGGACTTCTCAACTGTAAAATCTCCAAACCCAGAAAGCCAAGCAGCCTTTGCCCTTGCTGAAGAACTTGGTCGTCAAGTTGGTGCAGATGTTCTTGTGGCAACTGACCCTGATGCTGACCGTGTTGGTGTTGAAGTTCTTCAAAAAGATGGTAGCTACCTTAACCTTTCAGGTAACCAAATTGGTGCCATCATGGCTAAATACATCTTGGAAGCCCACAAAAACGCTGGAACTCTTCCTGAAAATGCAGCTCTCTGCAAATCTATCGTATCAACTGACTTGGTAACGAAGATTGCTGAAAGCTACGGCGCAACCATGTTCAACGTTTTGACAGGTTTCAAATTCATTGCTGAAAAAATCCAAGAATTCGAAGAAAAACACAATCACACTTACATGATGGGATTTGAAGAAAGCTTCGGTTACTTGATTAAACCATTTGTACGTGATAAAGATGCTATCCAAGCCGTTCTTGTCGTTGCAGAACTTGCTGCCTACTACCGTTCACGTGGTTTAACACTAGCTGACGGTATCGAAGAAATCTACAAAGAGTACGGCTACTATGCAGAAAAGACAATTTCTGTTACCCTTTCAGGTGTCGATGGTGCTGAACAAATCAAAGCGATTATGGCGAAATTCCGTAACAATGCTCCAAAAGAATGGAATGCAACAGCTATCACTGTCGTAGAAGACTTCAAGGCACAAACTGCTACTGCTGCTGACGGTACCGTTACAAACTTAACAACTCCTCCAAGTGATGTGTTGAAATACACACTTGCTGACGGTTCATGGATTGCTGTTCGCCCTTCAGGTACAGAACCAAAAATCAAGTTCTACATTGCAGTTGTAGGTGAAACCAACGAAGAATCACAATCCAAGATTGCTAATATCGAAGCAGAAATCAATGCTTTTGTAAAATAAAATTCTATAAAAGATGAGACAAACCAATCTCATCTTTTTTTCGTATCAAATCTAAGCAATTTTAGAAACTTTATGGCATACTAGACTTATCAATGAAAGCGAGGTAATCTCATGGAACAATTTTTAGATAACATCAAAGACCTTGAAGTCACTACAGTTGCGCGTGCGCAAGAAGCTCTTGATAAAAAAGAAACTGCAACCTTCTTTATCGGTCGCAAAACTTGCCCTTACTGCCGTAAATTTGCTGGTACCTTGGCAGGTGTCGTAGCTGAAACTAAAGCCCACATCTACTTCATCAACAGTGAAGAACCAAGCCAACTCAATGAGTTGCAAGAATTCCGCTCACGCTACGGAATCCCAACTGTACCAGGCTTCGTTCACATTGCGGATGGACAAATCAATGTCCGTTGCGACTCTTCAATGTCAGCACAAGAAATCAAAGAATTTGCAGGATTGTAAAAAAGCCACTCATCGAGTGGTTTTTAAATGGTCAAAATTACGTTTTTTCAAGCAAATCTTGTATCATCCGATGCAGTTCTTCGATTTTCTCAGATTGTTTCTCTATTAATATTCTTTGGATCGATAATTCGTCTTGGAGTTTATCAAGTTTTATCTGTTCAACTGGATTATCTTTTACAAAAAAGTTCGTAAAGGCACTTGTTAACATTCCTATTGTACTAATCCCTACCAACATTAATAAAACAGCTAGCCATTTCCCAAAAAGGGAAACTGGAACAATATCACCATAACCAACAGTGGTTACTGTCACAAGAGCCCACCAAAGACTATCTGAGAAAGATTTTTCTTCAACTACAGATAAAATTGAACTTCCTACTAGAACAATAAAAATATTAACATACAAGATATAAATCAGGCCATTTGTCCGTAAGAATCTACTAATATTTCTTTCTAATTTACCTGTAAGTCCAATTATTCTAAGTAAACGAGTCAGTTTCAGTAATTTTGTCAGCCTTGCTAAGCGGAAGATACGCTCTAATCGCAATACTGTAAAAATAGCATTTAAAGGAAGGATAGCTAACAAGTCAAAGATATTTTCAAGTATAAACCTCCATTTTGCTTTACTTGAAAAGAACCGCCAACCATAATCTACCACAAACACAAACCAAAGTAGCAAGTCAATAATACTGTATGGAGGACTGTCTAAATCAATCATCTCAGCAAATCCAAGTAATACCAGAATAACAGAGATTAAAGCAAGTAAAATAATTGTTGTATCATAATAATCTGCAAAAAACCATTTTTTCTTCAAATTTTACTCTCCTCACTTTCTATACTGTTATTACTCAACTTTAATTCAATAAATATCTCTCCGATGACCAACTTCTAAAGTAGCAATGACTAATTCATCATCTACAATTTGTACGATAACTCGATAATTACCAATTCTATAGCTCCATTGACCAACGCGATTACCAACCAAAGCCTTTCCGTGTCGTCTTGGGTCTTCCAAAACATTGGTTTGTAAATAGTTTGTAATTATCTTCTGCGTATAACGATCCAAGTTTTTCAATTGCTTGATGAAACGTCTTGTTGGAACTAATTTATACAAATTATTCATCCTCCAAGCCTAAATCATGCATCATTTCTTCCCAAGTAATGGGTTCAACTCCTTTTTCCAAGTCTTCTAAATACTCTTGATAGGCTAAATCTGCCACACGAGCATCGTATTCATCTTCTAGAGCTTCAAGAGTTTTGGTGCGGATAAGTTCCGACAGGGAAACTCCTTCAAACTTAGCCATTGCTTTCATAAATGTTTTGTCAGCTTCAGAAACTTTTAATGTAATAGTAGTCATTTTTTGCACTCCCTTTTTTAATGGTAACACCATTGTATTACTTTTTAGGTGTTCAGTCAATATAAAAAGAACACCTTCTCAGCGTTCTTTCTATATGTCTGTCAATGGTGTTGCGGTATCTGGTGAGGTATCATAAACCTTAAAGTCTACTCCTACACCTAGATCAGCCTGTGCCAGCTGATTGACCATGGTCATGTGAGCCAGTTCCTTGATATTATTTTCCTTAGATAAATGTCCAAGGTAGATTTTCTTAGTGCGATTTCCTAAGGTACGAATCATAGCTTCGGCACCATCCTCGTTAGAAAGGTGACCGAGATCTGATAGGATTCGTTGTTTGAGTCGCCAAGCGTAAGAACCTGCTCGCAAAATCTCTACATCATGGTTGGACTCGATAAGATAGCCGTCCGCATTTTCGACAATTCCCGCCATACGGTCACTCACATAACCTGTATCAGTCAACATTACAAAACTCTTATCATCCTTCATAAAGCGATAGAACTGCGGTGCAACCGCATCGTGGCTAACACCAAAACTCTCAATGTCGATATCTCCAAAGGTTTTGGTTTTGCCCATTTCAAAGATATGCTTTTGCGAAGAATCCACCTTGCCAAGATACTTGCTATTTTCCATAGCCTGCCAGGTCTTTTCATTGGCATAAATATCCATACCATACTTGCGAGCCAAAACACCCACTCCATGGATATGATCTGAATGCTCATGGGTAATCAAGATGGCATCCAAGTCCTCTGGTTTGCGATTTATTTCAGCAAGTAAGCTGGTAATTTTCTTGCCCGACAAACCTGCATCCACTAATAGTTTCTTTTTTGGGGTTTCCAGATAAAAGGAATTTCCACTGGAACCCGATGCTAAAATACTATATTTAAAGCCTGTTTCACTCATTCTGGTCTTCTATTTCGTCCTCCCATACTTCTTCCTTCACTGCATCCTTATCATAAGGGAGCACAATGGTAAAGGTTGATCCCTTACCATATATACTCTTGGCCCAAATAAAACCATTATGTTGTTTGATAATTTCTTTAGCGATAGACAGTCCTAGCCCTGTTCCACCTTGAGCACGGCTTCTAGCACGATCCACACGGTAGAAACGGTCAAAAATACGTGGCAAATCCTGCTTAGGAATACCCAATCCTTGGTCTGAGATAGACAAAATCATCTGATCATCAGTCGTCTTCATGGTCACTGTGATTTTCCCACCATCTGGAGAATATTTAATGGCATTGTTGAGAATATTATCAATCACCTGCGTCATCTTGTCTGTATCAATTTCAATCCAGACAGAGGTAATCGGATAATCTCTAACCAATTCGTATTTCTTCTCTTCATCTGATCCCCTCATCTTATCAAAACGGTTAAGGATAAAGGTAATAAAAGCTGTGAAGTTAATCAGTTCCACATCTAGATGAGTGGTTGCATTATCAATACGTGAAAGATGGAGAAGATCTGTCACCATCCGCATCATACGGTTGGTTTCATCTAGAGATACCTTGATAAAGTCTGGTGCGACAGGTTCTGACAAGGCCCCCTCATCCAAGGCTTCAAGATAGGATTTAACACTGGTTAAGGGTGTACGCAACTCATGGCTAACATTGGATACGAAGAGTCTTCGTTCGCGTTCTTCCTTCTCCTGCTCAGTCGTATCGTGTAAAACAGCAACCAAACCCGAAATAAAGCCAGACTCTCGACGAATCAAGGCAAAGCGAACACGGAGACTCAGATACTCACCATTAGCATCCTGAGAATCAATAATAAGCTCAGGAATTTGGGTGATCAAATCACGAAGTTCATACTCATCTTCAATCTTAAGCAATTCTAGGATACTTTTGTTGAGAACATCTTCTTTCTGAACACCTAACTGTTTCTTAGCCATGTCATTAATCATGGTAATCTTGCCACGACGATTGGTCGCAAGGACTCCGTCGGTCATGTAAGATAGGATACTATGTAATCGTTTACTCTCTTGTTCCAGATTTTCTTGAGTCAAACGGATTACTTCTGATAAATCATTGAGATTATTGGTAATATTAGTGATTTCAGAACTTCCCTGCATATCCAATACCTGAGAATAATCTCCTGCAATCAAGTCTTTTACCTTTTGATTGATTTGCTTCAACCGAATGTTATCCCGACGATTTTCTAGTAAGAGCAAGGTCACCACTAAAATAAAGCCAAGTAGAATGAGGATAAAGATAAAATCACTGGTTAAAACTGTGTCTTTTATTAGTTTAATCATTATTTCTCATATAATAACCAACACCGCGACGTGTTAGGATATACTCTGGACGACTTGGTGTATCTTCAATCTTCTCACGCAAACGTCTGATAGTTACGTCAACTGTTCGAACATCTCCGAAATAATCATACCCCCAGACCGTTTCAAGCAAGTGTTCACGTGTAATCACTTGACCGATATGAGAAGCCAAGTGGTATAAGAGCTCAAATTCACGGTGGGTTAAGTCTAGTTCTTCACCGTATTTCTTAGCCACATAAGCATCTGGCACAATCTCTAAGTCCCCAATTTGCAAAGGTTGGGTTTTCTTTTCATCTGATTCTTGATTATCTACAGAAACCAAGTCCGTACGACGAAGAAGAGCTTTAACACGCGCCTGTAACTCACGATTTGAGAAGGGTTTGGTTACATAGTCATCCGCTCCAAGCTCTAAACCGATAACCTTATCAAATTCACTGTCTTTAGCAGAAAGCATGATAATAGGCACACTACTGGTCTTACGAATAGTCTTCGCAACTTCTAAACCATCAATTTCTGGAAGCATCAAATCCAGAATAATAATATCTGGTTGCTCTGCTTCATATTGCTCTAACGCTTCACGACCATTAAAAGCAGTTACAACCTCGTAACCTTCCTTGGTCATATTAAACTTGATAATATCCGAGATTGGTTTTTCATCATCTACAATTAATATTTTTTTCATTTGTTCACCTTTTTCTCTACTATTATATCAAAAAAAAACAAGAAGACACAATAGCTAGTCTTTACTACTGTCTAAGTTGGCTTGTGCATAAGCCTGCCAGATTTTTTGTTGGGGTTTGGCAAGTGGGTAATTCTTAAACTCTTCTGGTGAAAGCCAGCGAACTTCCCTATCGGAAAAGTTATGAAAGTCAGTCACCTGACCTGCTACAATTTGAACATGCCACTTACGATGGCTAAAGACATGCTTGACAGTGTCAAAATAAACATCAAGCCAATCAACATCTAGGTCATAGTCCTGCTGGAAACTCTCTTCTGGACTGGGTCCAAAATTCACACTTTCTTCTGCAACCTGATGGAAGAGGTCAAACTGCTCCTCTTGCGAAAAGTCATCTACTTCTACCAGTGGGAAATGCCAAAAACCTGCCAATAGCTTTTCACTTTCATTTTTTTCAAGTAAAAATTGTCCCTGTGTATTTTTGACCACCAAGGCTTTAAGATAAATAGGGACAGGCTTTTTCTTGGGAGCCTTGATTGGATAACGGTCCATTGTGCCATTCTGATATGCCGCACTAAAGTCCTTAACTGGGCTTTCTTCTGGTCTGGGATTTACAGGCGCCTCAATATCTGATCCCAAGTCCATCAAGGCTTGATTAAAGTCACCAGGCCTTTCTGGGTCAATTAAGATTTCCATCATTGCCTGAAAAATTTTTCGATTGCTTGGAATGCCAATATCGTGGTTGACTTCAAATAGACGCGCCAAAACTCGCATGACATTACCATCTACAGCTGGCTCAGGCAAGTTAAAAGCAATACTGGAAATGGCTCCTGCTGTGTAAGGGCCAATCCCTTTTAAACTGGAAATTCCTTCATAGGTGTTTGGAAATTGACCACCAAAGTCTGTCATAATCTGCTGGGCTGCAGCCTGCATATTACGAACTCGAGAATAATACCCCAAACCTTCCCAAGCCTTCAACAAACGCTCTTCAGGCGCATTCGCCAAACTTTCTACTGTTGGAAACCAGTCCAAGAATCGTTCATAGTATGGAATAACTGTATCCACCCTAGTCTGCTGGAGCATAATTTCAGAGACCCAGATATGATAAGGATTCTTACTCCTACGCCATGGTAAATCTCTTTTATTTTCATCATACCAGTTGAGAAGTTTCTCACGAAAAGAAATGATCTTCTCCTCCGGCCACATGACGATACCGTATTCTTTCAAATCTAACATATCTCTAGTATAACACATAAGATTCTAACTGTCCCTTTTCCTAGTATTAATACTCTTCGAAAATCAAATTCAAACCACGTCAACGTCGCCTTGGATTATATATGTAACTGACTTCGTCAGTCTTATCTACAACCTCAAAGCAGTGCTTTGAGCAGCCTGCGGTTAGTTTCCTAGTTTGCTCTTTGATTTTCATTGAGTATAAAAAGCCTCTTCCCAAAGGAAAGAGGACTAAATTTTATTGATGAACAGCTTGAGCTGCTGTGATGAGGGTCAACTTGTAAACATCATCAGCATTACATCCACGAGAAAGGTCGTTAACTGGTTTGTTCAAACCTTGCAAAACAGGTCCTACAGCTGCAAAGCCACCAAGACGTTCAGCCATCTTGTAGCCGATATTTCCTGCCTCAATACCTGGGAAGATGAAGACATTTGCTTGACCAGCTACCGTACTTCCAGGAGCTTTCAGAGCTGCAGTTTCAGGAACAAAGGCTGCATCAAATTGCAACTCACCATCGATTTCAAGGTCAGGGCGCAAGTCGTGAGCAATTTTAGTTGCTTCAACAACCTTATCAACACTTTCACCAAAACCTGAACCCTTAGTAGAATAGCTTAGCATAGCAATTTTAGGCTCGATACCAAACATCTTAGCTGTGATTGCTGAGTTGATGGCAATTTCAGCCAAGGCTTCTGCATCAGGATTGATATTGATAGCACAGTCTCCAAATAGGTAACGTTCCGTACCACGAACCATGAGGAAGGCACCTGAAGTGCGAGTGACATTTGGACGAGTTTTGATGATTTGAAGGGCTGGGCGAACTGTTGAAGCAGTTGAGTGAATAGCTCCAGATACCATTCCATCAACCAAGCCCAAGTAAACCAACATAACACCAAAATAGTTGACATCTTCAACCAAAACCTTGCGTGCATCTTCTTCAGACATTTTGCCCTTGCGACGCTCCACTAAAGCAGCAACCATTTCTTCAAATTTATCGTAGTGTTGAGGGTCGATGACTTCATAACCGTCCTCAATACCTTCGATTTCAAGATAAATTTTAATTTTTTCAGGATTTCCAAGCAAAACAGGAATCACTTCTGTTTCTTTTACCAGGCGTTTAGTCGCTTGAAGAATACGAGGTTCTTCCCCTTCAGGGAGAACGATACGAGCATTTTTACCAACCAAGTTGGCTTTGAGACTTTCAAAAACTTCCATGAGTTTTCTCCTTTAAGATAATAATTATACTCTGAATCAGTTTTTATAGAGTATTAGTTGATAACTGGGTAATAAGGTTGCTAAAATCATCCGGCAAGGGACTTTCTAACTGCAAGTCTTGCTCAAAAAATGGATGATAAAAAGATAGGTAATGGCAGTGCAGAGCCTGACGTTGGATGCCATCGTCCAGACTACCGCAATACAAATCATCTCCCAACAAAGGAAAACCAATATGAGAAAAATGGACTCTGATTTGGTGGGTTCGTCCAGTATGCAGGCGAATATCAACCAAATGAATATTCCCATAAGATGCTACAATCTTGTAAGAAGTATGAGCATACTTTCCACCTTTAGCTACGCGTCTGGTAATAATGGAGTCTTCATCACGCGCAATCGGAGCAATAATTTCTCCCTCTTGCTCCAAGTGTCCATCACCTTTAACCAAAGCAAAGTAGCGTTTTTCAATGGACTTCTTCTGCAACTGCTTGTCTAATCGTGCGTGGGCATAGCCGTGCTTAGCAAAGAGCATCAAGCCAGAAGTATCTCTATCAAGCCTAGTCACAATGTGAACCTGCTGATTTTCATAGTTTTGCTTGACGTAGTAACCCTTAATAAAATTGGCAATGGTATTAGAGTGGTTGACACTAGGAATAGAAGCCACTCCATAGGGTTTATTCAAGACTAGAAAATGGTCATCCTCATAGAGAATGTCTAATGGTCTCTCGATAGCTTCTAGAGTTTCAAAACCTTCCTCAGCGGGAATATCGATGATAACTCGGTCTCCAATATCCAATAGATACGTCGCATTTTGTGGTTGATCATTGACCAGAATAGCTCCGCCTCGAAACTTAATCTTAGCCAGCAGCCCCTTAGAAACCTCGTGCTTTTTTAAGAAGGTCTTAACCTTGACATGTTCATCTGCGATAAATTCAAACCTCATTCATCCACCTCGCCAATGAACGCATCCTTAACTCGATTCCAGAAACTAGTATGGCTAGGTGATGCGACAAAGTGAATCTTATGATGGTCGATTTGATACTCAATACGCTCAATATTACGGAAGGAATAAACGCTATTGTCAACCGAAATAGTATGATAATCGTTTCTTGTTGGAATAAGTTCAATCTTATCTTTCTTTGGAACAATAATGGACGAACCCAGCGTTCGATAGACACGATTGTTAAGGCTGGCAATTTCCGTCAACTGAAGAGCTTCAATGGTAGGGTGTAAAACAGCTCCGCCAAGTGATTTGTTATAGGCTGTACTGCCAGTCGGAGTCGAAACTGTTAGCCCATCTCCACGAAAACGTTCAAAGTGGACACCGTTAATCACAACATCCGCCACCATGGTTCGATCAGACCTGCGGATGCTGGCTTCATTTAATGCTCTGAAAATCTTCACTTCACCATTTTCAAGAAAGACCTTCACATTCAGAACAGGGTAAGAGACTCTTGCTCCGGTATCTAGCTGCAAATTAGTCACTAGCTTGTCCAACTCAAAATCACGGTAGTCCGTATAGAAGCCCAAATGTCCAGTGTGAACACCAATGAAGCGGACCTTGTCAAGCTGGTTTTCATACTTATGAAAGGCCGACAAGAGCATACCGTCCCCACCAATGGAAATAACGATATCTGGATTGGTATCATTGAGTATAAACTGATTTCTCTTCAAACGATCTCGCAATTCATACAAAACCCTTTGACTCTGCGGTTTTCTATTAGCTATCAGGTCAATTCGTTTACCTGTATTCTTCATCTGTATCGTCACTGTTTCCTACACCGTCATTTAATTTTCTACTCAAAGGATCAAAAAGTGCTTGGGCTTCTTGGATATCATCACGTATTTTACCCATTTCTTCATCCAACTGATGGGCAATTTTGGCAGTAATTTCCAGTCGCTTCTTAATCTCCTCTGGGAAATCCCCTTGGTACTTGTAGTTGAGAGAATGTTCTATCGTTGCCCAGAAATTCATGGCCAAGGTACGAATTTGAATTTCCGCCAAAATGGTCTTAGCTCCATTAATGGTATCAACCGAATATTCAACTACCACATGATAGGAACGATAGCCTGAGGATTTTCGATGAGTAATGTAATCACGCTCCTGTATGATCCGCATATCCTGACGTTTGCGCAAAATCTCCACTACTTCCTTGACGTCATCTACAAACTGGACCATCACACGCAAGCCGGCAATATCTTGCAGATCGTGTTCCAAGGTCGCATAAGTAATGCCACGACGAGCCATTTTTTCCTTGATACTTTCAATCGGTTTGACTCGACCAGTCACAAACTCAATCGGAGAATGCTTATTTTGCTTACGATATTGCTTCCGAATACCACGTAGTTTAATCTTTAACTCACCAACAGCTTGAATGTAAGGATCTAGAAATTCTTCCCATTCTAAGGTCATATATTCTCCCTTGTTCTCATATTATCCTTCAAAAATATCTTTGATTTTTTCTCCAGATTCATATACAATAAATACAATGCTTATTATACCATAAGTGAAAAGCGTTTACAAATAGTTATCATCGCTTTTCAATAGTTGAGTTTTTACTTATTTTCCATTA
>NZ_JAHZPT010000004.1:0-102886 GCF_019929545.1 Streptococcus mitis | reverse complement strand
TGTGCCAACTAAATGAGACACATACAGTTGATTTTTTCTTTTGTGATAAGAGTGGAGTTTTTAGAGGTGCCCATAAGTATTTACCTGTCACACCCTTATCTGTTGTTACAATTGTTTTTCCTGATTCTAATGGTGTTTCTTTATATTTCTCAGATGTGATTAAGTCATCTAGTACCCAGCCACCTGAAGGGTCAGTTTTAGTTGAACGGAAATCTGGATCTCCTTTAACATTACCTAAGTATGGCTGAGTAGCTGTTACCTGAGTTTTCACACCATCTTTAATAACTTCTTTGTTAAAGTCCCCGATAATATGTTGTGCAGAGCCGTAAGATTGTGGAGCGTCTCCACCGTCATAAATCATGAAACCAATTGTTCCTGCTTGCGCACCTGCGGAGTTTAAATACATTGATAATGTTTTAACGTTTTGAGATAGAGCAATTGGTAATGAGTTTTTAGAACCCATAGATGTGTAGTTAGCTCCGAATGTATTTGTTCCATAAGCAGAAGGGTTCCCATTTTCATCTACGTTAACCCAATCTTTTGGATTATACCCTGCTTCTGCAAGACGTCCATCAGCATTAACATCACTTTGTCTACTTGGATAAACTCCTTGAGCAGTTTTTTCATCAATGTCTTTTTGAAGGTTTAACGCCATGAATTGTTCCCATTTCGTTCCATCTGTCTCGAATTGAACAATTTCAGTACGTCCAGCTTCTTCTGCATCCGCAGCAATTACGTTAACATCTACGATACGCCCGTTATAAGTAGCAGAAAGTGCAAATGTTACCCCAACGTTTGATTCATCGCGAGACGATGTAAATGAAGTAAGCATTTCACTTCCATCTGGATTTGTTGTTGGAAGCCCAGCTTTTCTTAAGTATGACCATTGAGTATCTTGAGCTGTTATAAGTACATCCGCTTTTCTTTCGTTACCAATTTTTTTATAAAGATTAGCTGATCCTGATGGTACAGCCTTACCATTCACATTAATATAAGTGAACCCAGTTTCTGACAATTTTGTTGCAGATAACTTTTGAGTTTCAATAGCGTCATTATAAGCTTTTACCGCTGCATGGTAAGCAGCTGCTTTTGAATAGTAGGCATCTGTATTGGCAAATGTTTCTGTTGGGTATTCTGGTAGTGTTAATGCTACACCATTTACGGAAACTGTTGGATTATTAGCCAACGTTGTTTTGTTCTTAGTAGCATTTGCTTTGAATCTTTTGTCTTCAGCCTGTGCTTTTGCTAATTGTTTTTCCGAACCCCAATCACCATAATCACGTACAGCATTCACTGGTCCTGCTGGTGTTTTATTTGGATCAGAGTCTACTGCTTTGGAACCTAGTTTAATAACAGTTGCTGTTAAAGCATATCCTTCAACTTTCGTTTTAACATTAAACTTCATACCTTCTTGCAGGGCTTCGTAAAGTTCATGATCGTTTTGAGCTCCACCTGTGTAGTAAAGGTGTTCTACATATTTCGAAGTTCCTGAATTTAAGAATTTATCATCAGTAGTTAATCCTTTTGATCCATCTGGGTATGTTACATCACGAACCATTGTGATTTTACCAGTTACCTTATCTCCATTTGGATAAGTTATAGTTTTTGTTATCGGTTGCGCTAGCTTTCTTGCAGGCCCTACTACTGTACCATTAGAGTAGGTAATAGATGCTGCTGCAAAGTCGAACCAGTTAATATTATTTTTAAGTTGCTCTAAGTTTTTTGTACCCGCAGTACCAACAACAGTATTTCCAGAAGGAATATTAGTTTTAACACCATTTAAAGTAACAGTTGCTTCACCTGCAGTCGCGTTTCCTTTTTTTACTACCTCAATCATAGAAGGATCCGTAATGCTTGGGTTGGCATTCATGATTTCACGTTTAACCGCAGCTATCTCTTCTTCTGTTAAATCATTAATATTTTTTACTGGAGTCTTAGTTGTAGGAGCTACGATTGCTGTATTGGTAGTAGTTTCACCTGCCAACACTGCTTCAACTTTACCTACGTGTCCTGCACGTTTCATCTCAGCATAAACTGCTTCGATAGCTGATGAGATACGTTGGAGTTGGGCATCCAATTCTTGCTTAGTGATTTCTCCAGCAGCAAGGGCTTTCTTAGATGCTT
Source organism: Streptococcus mitis (assembly GCF_019929545.1). Lineage (GTDB taxonomy): Bacteria > Bacillota > Bacilli > Lactobacillales > Streptococcaceae > Streptococcus > Streptococcus mitis_BU. The sequence goes on along the minus strand of NZ_JAHZPT010000004.1, from coordinate 100,762 downwards.
CGATTTGGACTTTAGCTGAAGCTACTGCGGTTGCGATTGCTTCTTTTCCAGCTTTATCTTCTGCCTTTTTATCCGCAAAATTTGAGGCAGTTGTGTTCAATACTTCTGCTTCAGATGTCAACTGTTCAAGGACAGTTTTAGTAGCAGTAATTGGATTTTCTGCTTTCTTTTCATCCTTTTTATCAGCTTTTTCATCAACTGCTTTATCAGCTTTTTTGTCAGTTGAAGGAGCAGTTAGTGTTGCTTTTTCTTTGTCAGCTGCTTCTGTTTTTTCAGTTGTAGCTGTCTCAGCTACTTTTTCATCTTTCTTAGATGCTTCAGCAGCTAATTTTGCAACTTCCTCATCACTCAAGGCCGGCTTTTCTACTACAGCCGCTTCTGTCGTAGCAGAAAGAGCTGGTGTCGTCACATTTGCGACATTCTCACTTACCTTATCATCTTTTGGAGCAGATGCCACAGCTTCTGTTTTTTTTTCAGTAGCTGTTTCTTCTGCTTTGGCAGTCGTTTGGGCAGCACCCAAAATCAAGGCTGTCCCCAACAGCACACTCGCAGCACCAAAATGATACTTACGAATAGAGAAACGTTGGCTCAAGCCATACCAATCAAAAGATTTATTTTTTTGTCTTTTTGATTTATACATAATGTTCACTTTCCACATTTTTTTATGTAATTTCAAATTACAACTACATATCATAAATTATACCACGTAAATACCATCAAAACAACTATAATCAACAGTTTAATCAACAGTTTTTTTCTGTGTTATAAAAGTATTTTTTTCTTGTTATTTTAAAAATTAATATGTTAAAATATATGTACTTGTGCATATTATTCTGCGAAGAGATTAATCTTGGTTTTTAGCCATTTTTTTGATATAATAATCTTAAGTATAATTTTATTGGAGGTTCTATGCGTTTTAATCAATTCAGCTATTTAGCGCTACCTAGAGATACAATTATCTTTGAATTAAAAAAGTACGGGTTTGATTTACCAGTCAACATTACAAATAAAAAGATGCTTGAAGCGTTTCTTATTCGTTTCTTTTTTAATTACAAAGATAGCACCTATCCCCTATCCAGTTTAGCAGCTGATAAAGAAACTGACTTACTGACATTTTTTCAGTCAGATAAAGAGTTGACTGCAGATATTTTCTATACTGTAGTCTTTCAACTTTTAGGTTTTTCTTATTTGGTTGATTTTGAAGACAGTGATGTTTTTCGTAAAGAGACTGGATTTCCCATTGTATATGGTGACTTGATTGAAAATCTCTATCAGTTACTCAATACTCGTACCAAAAAGGGGAACACTCTTATCGACCAACTTGTCAGTGACGGCCTTATTCCTGAGGATAATGACTATCACTACTTTAACGGCAAGAGTTTGGCTACTTTTTCTAGCCATGATGCCATTCGTGAAGTCGTTTACGTTGAGTCTCGTGTCGATACTGACCAAAAAGGTCTTCCAGACTTAGTCAAGGTCAGCATTATTCGTCCTCGTTATGACGGCCAAATTCCTGCTATCATGACTGCCAGTCCCTATCATCAGGGAACAAATGATAAAGCCAGCGATAAAGCTCTTTACAAGATGGAGGGCAATCTCGAGGTTAAACCTGCTCACAAGATTGAGCTAGAGGAACCTCAACTAAATCTCGTCCAACCCCAAGGTCAAGCTGAGCTTGTGTCAGAAACCGAGGAAAAGCTAACGCACATCAACGCTAGCTATACTCTCAACGACTACTTCCTTCCACGAGGTTTTGCTAATCTCTATGTCTCAGGTGTTGGTACCAAAGACTCCACAGGTTTCATGACTAATGGAGACTACCAGCAAATCGAGGCTTATAAAAATGTCATCGATTGGCTTAATGGCCGTTGCCGTGCCTTTACCGACCATACACGCCAGCGTCAAGTCAAGGCTGACTGGTCAAATGGAAAAGTAGCCACAACTGGACTTTCTTATCTAGGTACAATGTCCAATGGTCTTGCGACTACAGGAGTCGATGGTTTAGAGGTTATCATTGCCGAGGCTGGCATTTCATCTTGGTACAACTACTACCGTGAAAACGGTCTGGTGACTAGCCCAGGTGGCTATCCAGGTGAGGACTTTGACTCCCTTGCTGAGTTAACCTATTCTCGTAATCTCTTGGCTGGTGACTATATCCGTGGCAATGAAGCTCACCAAACTGATTTGGAAAAGGTAAAAGAACAACTGGATCGCAAGACTGGCGACTACAATCAGTTTTGGCAGGACCGCAACTATCTGCTCAATGCCCATAATGTAAAAGCAGAGGTTGTCTTTACTCATGGTTCACAGGATTGGAATGTCAAACCACTTCATGTTTACCAGATGTTTCACGCCCTTCCTGCTCATATAAATAAGCATCTCTTTTTCCATAATGGTGCCCATGTTTATATGAATAACTGGCAATCCATTGATTTCCGTGAGTCCATGAATGCCTTACTGACTAAGAAATTACTGGGAGAAGATACAGATTTCCAACTTCCAACTGTTATCTGGCAGGATAATACCGCTCCTCAGACTTGGTTACCACTTGATACCTTCGGTGAGCAAGAGAAGTTTGAAACCTTCTCACTTGGTCAAGAAGAGCAAGTTATTCAAAACCAGTACTCAGATAAAGATTTTGAGCGTTATGGTAAGACATACCAGACCTTCAATACAGAACTTTATCAAGGGAAAGTCAATCAGATTACTATTGACCTTCCTGTAACTAAAGACATTCACTTGAACGGTCGAGCTCAACTCAATCTTCGTATCAAATCCAGCACAAACAAGGGTTTATTATCAGCCCAACTGCTAGAATTTGGACAGAAAAAATACCTACAACCTTATCCAGCTGTTTTAAGTGCTAGAACCATTGACAACGGTCGCTACCACATGTTGGAAAATCTTAACGAATTGCCTTTTCGTGAAAATGCACAACGCGTCGTGACAAAAGGCTATCTCAATTTGCAAAATAGAAATGATTTACTGTTAGTAGAGGATATTACTGCAGATGAATGGATGGATATCCAGTTTGAACTGCAACCGACTATTTACAAGTTAAAAGAAGGAGATACTCTCCGTTTAGTCCTCTATACTACTGACTTTGAAATCACCATACGTGATAATACTGACTACCACCTGACTGTTGATCTTGAAAAGTCTAGTCTTATACTACCTTGTCAAAAGGTATAATGTAACAGACATTCAGTATGGAAAAATCTCCACTTGAATAGTCTAACGAAACAGAAACTTGGTATCAAATCCAATCCTAGTCTAATGTTTAAAACTGGATTTTGGACAAAAGATATTAAGACCCTAACCAACATGTGTACTCATTAATAATATTCGCTACCACACCACATGTTGGAAAATCTCTGTGAATTAACATTAATCGTAAATTCACAACAAGTCGTGACAAAAGGCTACCCTAATGGAATGATTTACTGTTAGTAGAGGACACCAATGTAGATAAACGGATAAGATAGCCTATTCATCTACACTCAACTAGTGACAAGTTAAAAGAAGGAGATTTTCTCCGTATAGTTCTTTATACTACTGACTTTAAAATCATCCTACGTGACAATACCGCTTACCACCCGACTGACGATTTCGTTCAGTCCACGCTTTCTGTACCTTGTACAAGGAGTAACATTTTATGAATAAATCAGAACACCGACACCAACTCATACGAGCTCTTGTAACGAAAAACAAGATTCATACTCAAGCTGAGCTACAAGCTCTTCTTGCTGATAATGATATTCAAGTTACACAAGCTACACTTTCGAGAGATATTAAAAGCATGAACCTCTCAAAAGTACGAGAAGAAGACAACTCTTACTACGTGCTCAATACAGGTTCTATCTCAAAATGGGAAAAACGTCTCGAAATTTACATGGAAGATGCTCTTGTCTTGATGCGCACAGTTCAACATCAAGTCCTACTAAAAACCCTTCCTGGACTTGCTCAATCCTTTGGTTCTATCATTGATGCTTTGAGCTTCCCTGACGCTATTGCTAGCCTCTGTGGCGATGATGTCTGTCTCGTCATCTGCGAAGATGCAGAAGCTGCTCAAAGATGCTTTGAAGAATTGAAAAAATTCGCTCCACCATTTTTCTTTGAAGAATAAGAAAATTCCGTGTCTCATGTGGCACGGAATTTTCTTATATTCTTTACTGAGATGGATTTTCTTTTTTAGTTCGTGCCAATCTCAGGGCACGATTTGGATTGAGACGATTAAATAGTTCTTCCAATTTCTTTTCATTCCAAACGTCTGCGGCAGAAACAAAATTGCCATCCGCATCTCGGAAAGATATCGGTTTATCTCCCATACCAGTCTCCTAGTCTACAAATTCAAACTCAAATTTACCAATGCGGACCAAGTCACCATCTTTAGCTCCACGCGCACGAAGGGCTTCATCAACCCCCATACCACGTAGCTGGCGAGCAAATTTCATGACTGATTCGTCACGATCAAAGTTGGTCATATTAAAGAGTTTCATCAGTTTTTCACCAGAAAGCACCCATGTTGCATCGTCATCACGACTAATTTCAAAGGCTTTCTCTTCCTCGTCAAAGCCGTAGTAAGCTTCTTCTTCCATATCTGACTCGTCATAGAGCAAGAATTCTGGTGTCTTGTCTAACAATTCAGCTGTAGCATCCAAGAGCGTTGCCAGACCTTGCTTGGTCAATCCAGAAATCGGGAAGATAGCTGGTAAATCTTCAAATTCATCGTAGTTTGCAGCTAATTTCTTCTTGAATTCTTCAAGATTTTCCTGACTCTCAGGCATATCCATCTTATTAGCTACGATGATCTGCGGACGCTCCATGAGGCGAAGATTGTACGACTCCAACTCCTTATTGATAGCTAGGTAGTCCTCATAAGGATCACGGCCTTCGCTAGCTGACATATCAATAATATGAAGGATGACACGTGTACGCTCGATGTGACGGAGGAACTGAGTTCCCAGACCAACTCCTTGACTAGCTCCTTCAATCAAACCTGGTAAATCTGCTACTGCAAAAGATTCTCCTGATTGGGTACGAACCATTCCTAGATTTGGCACAATAGTCGTAAAGTGGTAGGCACCAATTTTAGGTTTAGCCGAGGTAATAACACTTAAAAGTGTTGATTTCCCTACAGATGGGAAACCTACTAAACCGACATCTGCTAAGATTTTTAGTTCCAATTGTAACTCACGTTCCTGACCTGGTTCTCCATTTTCAGAGATTTCCGGTGCAGGATTTTTCGGTGTCGCAAAGCGGATATTTCCACGACCACCACGACCACCGTGGGCTACAATAAATTCTTGACCGTGTTCAATCAAATCTGTCAAGACCTTGCCTGTCTCAGCATCACGAACAGTCGTACCTTGCGGTACACGAACTCTTAGGTCTTCAGCACCACGACCATGCATCCCTTTGGTCATTCCTTTTTCACCAGAATCAGCCTTGAAATGGCGATTGTAGCGGAAATCCATCAAGGTACGCAAACCTTCGTCTACAACGAAGACGACATTACCTCCACGACCACCATCACCACCCCAAGGACCGCCATTAGGGACATATTTTTCACGGCGAAAGGCAACCATGCCATCGCCACCATTACCAGCCTTGACCTTGATCTTGGCTGTATCTAAAAACATACTCATTTTTTCTTCTCACTTTAAAAAAGGGCTGGGAAATCCCAGTCACAAAATTTTCTTGAATCTATTTTATAGATTACTGAGGGCACCAATTGCAGTTGCAAAAATACCCAAAATACTTGCTACTAACATGATAAGTACGATAAGCAAGGTTAATTTCTCAAACATAGTTTTTTTACGTTTTCCATTATCTCCAAATGCCATTTTTATCTCCTTCGTTACATTCTATTTTCTATTATCTTAGCATGAATTTAGCTAGTTTTCAATAGTCAGTTGCTACAGGTGCAATAATCCATAAAATGATATAAGCTACAATTCCTGCCCCATAACAAAATGCAAGAACACCCCATATTACACGAACAATAGTCGGATCAATATCAAAATAATTTGCGACCCCAGCACATACTCCAGCAATTTTTTGATCACTACCACTTCTCATCAATTGTTTTTTCATAGCTATTCCTCTTTCTATTCTTCATGGTCTTTCCAATAATCTCTGATACTGATTAACTGTGTTTTTGAAGCCCTCAGCATTCGTCTAGAGCCTTTTACGGGCACAGCAACCACCTGTTGCGGTAAATACAAAACTGTCTTAAAGATACGCTGGCTGACCGTATCATCTTTGGCTAAATCTTTCTGGAAGTTATTTGAAATAATGGCATCCAGATAAAACTCATGCACTCGTTTTCCAAAGTTCTCAGCTGAAATCTCGTACAATTTCTCTGATAAGGTATGCTCATCCATATCTGGCGTTGCAATCAAGGCCTCTAAAATAGCACCAGCCAAATCATGTTCACCGTAATACAAGGTTCCAAACATTTTATCACTGATAAGATTGTCCAGATAAGGATTTCCGTGAGCAATGACAGGCGTCCCACTAGCTAAGCTTTCCAAGTAAGTCAAACCTTGCGTTTCACTCGTCGAGGCCGAGATGAAGAAATCCGCCGCCTTATAATAAAGAGCTGTCTCACTAGGAGCAATCATCCCTATAAAGATGACCGAGTCTTGAATCTCTAGTTTCTGGGCTTGCTCTTTGAGGTCATCCAGATAAGGACCATCCCCAGCTACAACCAGTTTAACTTTGTCTTCTTCTTTCAGAACTTCTGCAAAAGCTGCTAAAACTGCTTGAATATTTTTTTCATAGGAAATTCTGGAAAGACTAAGCAACATCTTTTCATCATCTTGAATCCCTAGTTTACTACGTAGTTCTTTCAAATTTTCTTGCTTGATTTCTGGACGTTCAAACTTAGCTAACTCAATACCAGTTGGAATAACCCGCTTTTCAACCTTAACTTTATAGTCAGATAGCAAGTCACGGACAATCTCACTCGGGCAAATGACTCCATCCACATCATGCAGGAAACCTCTGACCAAATACTTGACCATACTAGGACGAATCAACATCCCCTTAGCAATATAATGCACGTAGTCTTCGTATTGGGTGTGATAGGTATGGATGACTGGAATTTTCAATTCACGCGCAATCCAAATCCCCAACAACCCAAGAGAAAATTCTGTCTGAGTATGGATAATATCCAGTTGATATTGTTTAGCAATTTCAAGCGCCTTGCTAAAACCTCGGTAGGCAAAGCGACGATCTTTAAAAGCAAAGAAGGGAACACTTGGAATGCGGATAATTTGCCAATCTTCATAACGATTGACATCCTTATCTGTCGTCGTAAAGATAAAAACAGCATGCCCTTGCTTTTCAAGTTCTGTTTTCAAGGTTCGAATACTGGTCGCAACACCTGAAACCTGAGGAAAATAGGTATCTGTAAATAAACCAATTCGCATAGATTACCTCACTTTTTACTTTCTCCCTAAAGCGGCTTGTTTCTCATAAAAGTCCAACCAAATTTGTAACAGATGCTCTTCTGAATACTCTCTAGAAATATTCTTAGCTTTTTCTTTCAAATCTTTTAAAGCAGCAGGATTTGCTTGATATTCCAAAATAGCTTCTTTCATCTCTTCTCTATCTGCTGTCGCGCGATAATTTCCCTCCAAAATCACCTTATAAAGATCCAAATCACGCAACATAATAGGAGCTTCACAACTAGCAGCCTCTAAAATAGTCATAGGAAAAAGCTCATTGTAACTAGGCAACAAGAAAAGGTCCGCTAGGGCATACAATTCGCGCATCCGCTCTGGCGACACGATACCTGGAAAAATCAAGTTTTTAGGGGGATTTTCCATTATTTTCTTATAGCGTTCATAGCCATCTGTCATGCCACCAAAAGAGAAACCACCTGCCCAGATAAAGGTAATTTGCGGCAATTCCTCAGCCAGACGGATAAAATCGTCAATCCCTTTGCGCTTCTGAACTTGCCCAGCACCTACTACGATAAACTGATTGTCACTAAGACCTAGCTCTGTACGCAGTCTCGCTACCTCTTCTTGCGGAAGAGGATGCCATTTTTCCTTATTGACAAAGTTAGGAATATAGGTCACTTTTTCACGTGGAATACCAGCTGCCACCAAATCCTCAATAAACATAGGATTGACCACCACCAAGTGCTCCATCCGGTTGTAAAAAGAAAATACATAGCGTTTCACAATTCCCTTTAAGAAAAATGGAATTTTCAAACTCCCCTCAAGTGTATCAGGCAAGAAATGTACATAGCCAATTTTTCTCCCTGAACGTTTCTTTTGGAATGTAGATAAATAATAGGGGAAATCAATCGTATGAAAGTGAGTCACATCTGCCTCGATTGGAAGATTTTCTGTAACAATCAATTGTTCCTTGGCATCACGGTGAAGAAGACGAACTAATTCACGGTAGGCACCTGAAACTCCTTGTCCTGCTACTTTCTCACTTGAACTCAACATATTGATGCGTAATTTCTTTTTTTCCATAACTACTATTATATCATTTTCTTTGAATAAAATCAGCTAAAGAAAGGAGAGACTAGAGGAAAAGAAGAGGAAATTTCCTCGCTTTTCCAATAATCTCTCACATGCTTTTATATGTTTACTTAATGCCTAGGGCAATGCGTGCATAGCGACTCATTTTTTCAACTGTCCAGGCTGGATACCAGACTAATTTAACCTCAGTATCCGTTACTTCTGGGACCTCTGTCATGGCATCATAAATCTGGTCTGTCAAAAGGTCTGCTAGGGGACAACCCATAGTTGTCAAAGTCATATCAATCTCTGTTTGTCCTGTGTCACCGTCAAAACGAATTTCATAGATCAAACCAAGATTGACAATATCGATTCCCAACTCAGGGTCAATAACTTCTTCCAAGGCTGATAAAATTCGTGTTTTGATGTTTTCAATTTGCTCTTCTGTATAAGCCATATTCATCCTCACTCTTAGTCTTCAATAAAATCACGAAGCGGTTTGCTGCGACTTGGTTGGCGTAGTTTTCTCAAAGCTTTAGCCTCAATCTGACGGATACGCTCACGGGTTACGTTAAAAACTTTACCAACATCTTCAAGGGTACGCATTTTACCATCATCTAGCCCAAAACGCAGACGCAAAACATTTTCTTCACGGTCTGTAAGAGTATCCAAGACCTCATCCAACTGCTCACGCAAGACGATACGAGTTGTATAGTCCACTGGATTTTCAATCACTTCATCTTCGATAAAGTCCCCAAGGTGGCTATCATCCTCTTCACCGATTGGAGTTTCAAGGGATACCGGTTCTTGGGCAATCTTCAAGATTTCACGAACCTTGTCAGGGGTCATATCCATACGTTCAGCGATTTGTTCTGGTGTTGGATCTTGTCCCAATTCTTGAAGGAGATTACGCTGTTCACGAACAAGCTTGTTAATCGTTTCAACCATGTGGACTGGGATACGGATGGTACGAGCTTGATCAGCGATGGCACGAGTGATAGCCTGACGAATCCACCAAGTTGCGTAAGTTGAAAACTTGAACCCTTTAGAATAGTCAAACTTGTCAACCGCCTTCATCAAGCCCATGTTCCCTTCTTGAATCAAGTCAAGGAACTGCATACCACGGCCGACATAACGTTTGGCAATGGAAACAACCAAACGAAGGTTGGCTTCCGCAAGACGTTGTTTGGCTTCGATATCGCCAGCTTCAACTGCTAGTGCTAATTCTTTTTCCTCTTCATTGGTCAAGAGAGGAACGACACCGATTTCTTTCAAGTACATACGGACAGGGTCATTAACCTTAGCCGAAGTTGACCCAATCAAGTCCTCATCGCTGAGTTCTGGTTCTTCTTCTGCACTAAGAACACGCGCACTTGGATTTCCTTCGTTATCTGTGATAGAAATTCCTGCATCTTGAATCCGTTGCAAAAGATCTTCAATCCCATCAGCGTCCAAGGTAAAAGGAATAACCAGACTGGCATTGATTTCATCGTCTGTTGCTGTCCCTTTTTGCTTATGATTACGGATAAATTCTGCTACTTGTACGTCAAATGTTGTTACTTCTTTTTGTTTTGTTGCCATTATTACTCCATTCTTCTCTTTTGGGAAATTAAACGTTCCAATTCTTCTAAGGCTGTGTCTGTATCTCCTACATGGCTAGCTTCCTGCACCTTCTTTTTGATTCTCATATTGTCCTGATTCAAGAGAGCCTTATTTCGAGTCATTTCTACTTCACTTAGTTCCTGCGGAGACATCTCAGCAGGTAAATCCTGAGTTAAGACTTGGTACCAAGCTCTTTCAACTTCCTCTGTCTGTTCTGCTAGAACTTCTGGAGGAAGATTGCCATACTGGCCAAGCAAGTCATATAAGACCTGAAATTCAGGTGTGTCAAATGCAAAGTCTTCTCGCAAACGGTAATCGTTTAAAACAAGAGGGGATTCCATCATTCGATAAAGTAGATGAGCTTCTGCCCTCATAATAGCTGATAACTGCTTGGTGACAGGCATAGTAATTGGCGTCGGTCTGGAAATTCCTTCCATGCGATTCTGCCTTTGTGCCTGACGGCTTTCATTAACAATCTGCTCAATCTGGGCATAATCAAAGGATGCCAGACTGTCAGCTAAAATATGAATATAACTGTTTTGAGCAGTGATGGACTTTTCTTGAACAATCAAGGGCGCTATTTTTTCAATAAACTCAATCTGAGCCTGCAGATTTTCACTATTTTCAGGTTTGTACTGGTGAATGTAAAACTCAATCGGACTAATACGAGTTTTCGTTAATAGATAGGCCAAGTCTTCTGGACCATTTTTTTGTAGATATTCATCTGGATCCAAGTTATCAGGCATGCTGACAATTTGCACAGGTATATCACCAATTTCATCCAATGCTTTCAATGTCGCGGCTTGCCCAGCCTTATCGCCATCGTAAACAAGAACCAACTTCTTGGTTAACCTTTTCAGATGCTCAACATGCTCACGACTCAAGGCCGTTCCCATAGACGCCACAGCATTTTCGATTCCAGCCCGATAGGCTGCAATGACATCCATGAATCCTTCCATGAGGTAAATCTCACCGGCTTTACCAGAAGATTTTTTTGCCCTATCCATATGATATAATTCGTAACTTTTGTTAAAAATTGCAGTCGATCGGCTATTTTTATACTTAGAAGTTTGTGAATCCGTTTTCTGCCAGATACGACCTGAGAAGGCAATAACCTTTCCCTGGTCATTTGTCAGGGGAAACATAATACGATTGTGAAAGGTATCTACAAATTGATTAGCATCAGAGAGATAAAACAGTCCTGAATCTAGGAAATCCTCATCACGATACTGACCAGACAAACGTTGATGAAGATAGTTGCGTTCTGGAGGTGCTAAACCAATCCGAAAATGCTTGAGCACTTCATCTGTCAAACCACGCTGATAAAGGTAGTTTCTGGCCTCTTCCCCCATGGTCGTTGTCATGAGAATAGCATGATAAAATTTGGCAGCATCTTCGTGCATATCATAAAGAGCTTGGTGGGGTGAAGCTGGCTTCTGTTCACTATAAAGCGGTTTTTCCACCTCTATCCCGACACGCTGACCTAAGATTTGGACAGCCTCCATAAAGGGAACCCCTTGGTACTCCTCGATGAATTTAAAGACATCACCTGAGCGACCACAACCAAAACAGTGGTAAAACTGCTTGTCCTCTACAACGTTGAAAGAAGGTGTTTTTTCACCATGAAAAGGACAGAGCCCTAGATAGTTCCGTCCTGCCTTTTGTAAAGAAATCACATCTCCTATGACTTCCACAATGTTGGCATTGTTTTTGATTTCTTCAATGACTTGTTTGTCAACCATACACAATACCTCCATCTTATCATAGTATCACGTAAACTAGTATAGCTTATTTCTGAAAAAAAGTAAACCATTTCATACGCTTTACATGATACTATTTCATAAGTTTCCAGCGATCATATAAAAGTGAATCTTTTGAGCAAATCGTTCCAATATTTGAAAGAAAAATAGAAAAAAATAAAGACTATTTCACTTGATCTTCGAGGTTATTTTTCAATATCCTGCTAATATACTGACCATCTTTTCTACTGATGCAAGCTATTGCATAAGTCAATGGTGCTTTGTATACCTCTCCTCTATATGATGGATCATGATGGATCGGTCAATACAGGTATAGAATAATAGGCGTTCTTTTTATTTTAAGGTCAATAAACCATTTACCTCCTAGGTATTTACGGAAGGTTTCACCGATATAAACGGTCAAATAATCCAACATCTTGCGGTCTGCTATCAAAGCATGGTGGACTTCGTAGTGAGCTAAAATCCAAGCCTCCAAATCATCCAAAGATTGCATGCTATAGTCTAAATTTAGCCCTTCTTTCTCCGCAAACTCCCTAGTAAAATAGTCCATCTTAAATCCAATTTGAAAAATCTATTCCTGAAAATCTTCTTGTGTGTAAGCCATCTTCTTATCTCCTACTCCTATTAAATTTTTAGAATCATATATTGATTATACTATAAATTGTAGTAGGTAGAAATAAGAAGTATGATTTCGATTATATCTTTAATACAAAAAAACTTTCCACCTTAAGATCTACTGTTTTTATGCTCCTTCTGTATCATCCCATTTATCTACGATCTCTCTTTCGCAATCCTGAAAACTTGCTAGATCTGGGAAATCTTTTTCCGTCATATAATCTAGCAAGAATTTTGCTACACTACTAAAGACAAAGCTTCTCTCATTACACTTGAACGTACTCAATTGTTTTGCAAAAGTTTCTCTAGTAGAAACTTTTGCACGATACTCTTTAAAGTCAATAGTTGATAATTGATAAATCTCCCGACTAAGTAAGAGATGGTAGAGTTTAATCCATTCAATATCCTGCTCACTAAAGGCTTGTCCAAAAATAAAATGATCTTTGTGATTTTCACAAACAGCCTTAAAAGTTTTACCAGACTTCGTCTTTTTTTCATCTAATTTAAAATGATAAAAAGCTACTTTATCAGAAGTCTTTTTCTGATAGAGCTTGAGAGCCTCTACCATTGGATAGCTGATGTACAATTTCCCTGCACCTGTTTCATTTGAAAATTCATTTATCATCTCCGAAACTTCTCTCATATTCTGATCAAAGTCTAATTCAGATCTAGAACTGTGATGATGGCCATCCAAATCAAAAAACAAATAAATTTCCGAAACTTCTCTACGAGATAAGTTGACAATGTCATTTTGTTCATCTTTTTCTTTTTCATTTTCTAACTCAAGAATGTAAGAAAATAGGTCAACATCATCTGCTTCACTTGCAAATGATTTTTTATACTCTGTGTAATGACGATAGAGAGAATAGATATTTGTTTCATAAGGATAGATCTGTGATGCTTCAATCCCGATTGATTTAGCTATTTCTGATAAAAGTTTTGGTTCAGCTATCTTTCCTTCAACTACAAATACAATCCTGTTCTTACTCATCAAAAGCACCTGCATTATACATCTTTTCCAAATTATGAGCCATCCGTAATTCTTTTACGGTTAGAGAAGACAGTTCCTTAATCTGGTTGTTCTGTACGATAAAATAACAATCCGGTCGCAACAAATCATTCGACATGATGGTTGTATTGTGGGTTGTAAATACGGATTGAACTTCCCCATTTCTGATCTTTTTCAAAATGGTTTCCGAAACTTCATTATGGTAATAGGCATCAAATTCATCGACGACCAAAAAGGTGATATCACTAAGTTGAATCATCCAATAGAAGAAAACCATGATCACTTTGGTCCCATGTGATGCCACACTATAGATATTAACTGTACGGTTTTTGAAACGAACCATAATAACAGAATTCCCCTCAGAATCTTCCCCTCGTTCCAATGAATAGTTGATGTCAAATTCATGCAAAAAATGTTCTAATTCTTCTAATTTACCTGCATCCACAATCGCTGATGCGATATAACCTTGACTCGATTTAAATCCCTGGTAAAAATTTCCCTCTGATGTTCCCGAACCAAAAAATAACATCCCTTCAACAAATTCTTTAAACTTCAAAAAAATACAGTTTGTTTCATCTGATAGTTCTAAATTTGTGTTATTAAATATGTATTTCACAAAAGATAAGGAGAGATCTCTCGTTTTTGTATTTAAATTTTCTGCGCCAACCAATTGGACTTCACGCCTACCTGCCTGAAAATCTTCAAATATAACGCAGTTGTCATTGATATAGACTGCCTCATCAAATACCTCTGTCATATTTTTCTTTTTATAGTGATAAACGACTCGGTCTTGATCAAACTTAAATTCATAAGAAAATACAGCAAAATCATCCGTACTTTCAAAATTTATATATTGATTGTAGTGATTTTCTTGTTTTGTAAAATCGGTTAAATGAGTAGTAATGTCCATCACCGCATAGGTCAAATTAGATTTTCCTGATCCATTTTTCCCATAAAGAACAGAATTTTTCACAATTCCATTTTTGATACTTTCAGAATTAAAATTATATTTACCGGCAGATAAATCCCAAACAAAATCATTTTTAAAATTTTTGAAATTTTTCACCGAAAAACGTTGTAACATGACAAATCTCCTTAATCGTATTTTTTTTACGGTTGATTTATTATAGCATCTTTCCACCTGTTTTCCAAGTCAAAAGAAAGAAATTATGAAGATATTCACGCTCTTTACAAAAGATCTTAATGGTATAATCTTCTCTTATATGACTAACCAAACAGAACCTCCTGTATCCTAGAAAAGGAAAAACTACTAAGAAACAGGCTTGCACCAACTTTAAACCTGCTGGACAATCCATCAAACAGCGTCCTAAAGCTATCAATCTTCCCTTAGAGAATGAGCATTATGAGATTGATACGGTTCTATTTAAAGGAACTAAGAAAACAACTCCTAAAAAAGTCGCATTAATCGAAAATTGGATTAACAACTATCCTAAAAAATGCTTGAACTACAAGTCACCCAGAGAATTTCTTATTGATAGCTAGTTTAAACTTGAAATTTGGCACACACTTTCCATAATTCTTTTTGCATCATTTTTTAGATTGTAAGATAAGATAAAAAACTCAGAAACAATTCCATGCCTCTAAGTTTTGCTTCATAATTTTTGATAAAATAAGGCTCTCTTCTATTCAAATAATTGATAGTAGTCTGAAATCTTCATCTTTGCTTTTTCTTCTTGATTCAAATCTTGGATAATTCGTCCTTCTTTCATGACAATTAAACGATTGCCATATTTGAGAGCATCTTCCATATGGTGGGTAATCATAAGCGCTGTCAGCTGGTCTTTCTTGACAAATTCATCTGTCAATTCCATCAAAGCAACACTAGTCTTTGGATCAAGGGCTGCAGTATGCTCGTCCAACAAGAGTAATTCAGGACGCTTCAATGTTGCCATCAAGAGACTCAAAGCCTGTCTTTGTCCACCTGATAAGAACTCAATCGGTGTATTCAAGTGTTTCTCAAGACCGTTTCCTACTTTTTCAATAGTTGACTGAAATTCATCCTTATAGCTAGCCAGGCGTCTCGGAAACAGTCCACGCTTTTCACCACGAAACTTGGCAATCAAAAGATTTTCAGCCACCGTCATACGAGGAGCTGTCCCCATCTTTGGATCTTGGAAAACTCGAGACAAATACTTAGCTCGCTTCTCTGGTGAAAATTTGGTAACATCTTCACCTAAAATACGGATGGTTCCACTGGTTAGTGACAAGGTTCCTGCAATAGTGTTAAAGAGAGTTGATTTCCCAGCACCATTTCCACCTAAAATCGTGATAAAGTCCTGTTCAAAAATTTCTAATGAAACATCATTTAAAATAATCTTTTCTTCATCAAAGCCATTTTTAACGACTTTGGTTGCATTTTTTAATTCTACAATTGCTGTCATTTGCTTAATTTGGCTCCTTTCAAGATTGTTTGCTTAAATGTTGGAATCATGAGGCAGACTGCTAAAATCACGGCGCTGTACAAACGAAGGTAACTTGTATTAAAGCCAAGCGCAATAACTGCCCACACTAAGAATTGATAGGCGATAGAACCTACAACGATGGCAATCAGACGCTCTGCTAAGCTCAAACTCTTAAAAATAACTTCCCCAATAATCAAACTTGCAAGACCTACAACGATAACCCCAATTCCTCGAGATACATCGGCATAACCTTCTTGCTGGGCAATGAGAGCTCCCGCAAGGGCAATCACACCATTTGATAAGACCAAGCCCATGAGCTCCATGCGACCAGTATGAATCCCGAAACTTCTAGCCATATCAGGATTGTCACCTGTAGCAATATAGGCTTGTCCTAGTTTGGTATCCAAGAAAAAGAGCATGAGAGCAATAACAATACTCACAAAGATGAGACCTGTCAAGAGTTGGTTCAAATCTGAATCAAAAGGCAAAACATCCTGAATTTGCTTGGTTCCAAGCAGTCCTAAGTTTGCACGCCCCATAATCAAGAGCATGATAGAGTGACAGGAAGTCATCACCAAAATCCCTGAGAGCAAGGTTGGGATCTTCCCTTTTGTATAAAGAAGTCCTGCTGCCATTCCAGCCAAACAACCAGCTCCAACAGCAACAAGTGTCGCTAAAAATGGGTTCACGCCTTTGGTTATCAAAGTGACAGCAACAGCTCCCCCAAGAGGGAAGGAACCTTCTGTTGTCATATCTGGAAAGTTCAAAATCCTAAATGTCATAAAGATCCCCAGACCTAAAATAGCCCAGACAAATCCTTGAGAAATAATAGATAATATCATCTGTTTCTTAACCTTTTCTATATGATTTCTATTGTAAAAAATTGGAGGAGATGTCCCCAACTCCTCCATTACAGATTATTCAATCACTTGTCCTGCTTCTTTAAGAACAGATTCAGGAATCGTAATACCTAGCTCTTGTGCCAATTTTTTGTTAATCACTGACTTACCAGTTGAAAAGACATTGACTGGAGTATCAGCTGGTTTTGCACCTTTCAAAACTTGAGCAATCATTTTACCTGTTGCCACACCAAGGTCATGTTGGTCAACTACAACTGATGCCAAGCCACCTGCTTCTACCATGGCAGTAGCACTTGGGTAGATTGGTTTTTTAGCTGATTGGTTGCTTGATACAACAGTTGAGAAGGCTGATGCAATAGTGTTATCAATTGGAACCCAGATAGCATCGACCTTGCTAGTCATAACATTAACTGTTGAAGCAATTTCATTTGTTGAAGGAACTGCAAATGTTTCCACTGTCAAACCTGCTTTTTCAGCATAAGCCTTAAATTCTTCGACTTGAGTTTTTGAATTGTCTTCGCTGCTTGAGTAAAGAGCTCCGATTGTTTTCACATTTGGTGTGAGAGCTTTGATGAGTTCAACTTGTTGTTGAGCTGGATTGTGGTCAGATACCCCTGTAATGTTGCCACCTGGTTTTTTCAAATCTTTAACCAAGTTAGCACCAATTGGGTCTGTAATAGCAGCCATGATAACCGGTAGGTCTTTTGTTGCACTAGCCAAACCTTGAGCAGCTGGTGTTGCAATACCAACCACAAGGTCATTCCCATTTGCAACCAATTGTTTACTCATTGTCGCAACCTTACTTTGGTCGCCTTCTGAGTTCATAAAATCGATTTTAACTTGATCATCTTTATAACCATCTTCTGCCAGTCCATCTTGTATCCCTTTATAAATCAAATCAAGAGAGAGATGGCTCACAAACTGAAGAACACCAACTTTGGCAACTTTCTTCTCATTCTTAGCTTCTGGTTTATTCATTGAAGAGTAAATCAAGCTTCCTGCTACTAAGACTGCTAATGCAGCGATAATTCCAATTAAACGTTTATTTTTCATTCTATTTCTCCTTTTTATTTCCTTATAAAATACTTCACTTATCTAAACAAGCGACGCCATCGTTTTCTTTCCATACTAACCTCCATCAAAAAAGTCCTCACACAAAAAACTTGTGTGAGGACGTCGATGCGCGGTACCACCTCAATTATAGGGAATTTCCCTATCGCTCTGTCTCGCAATAACGAGATGCACTGTAAGGTGTGCTCACCGAATTTTTATGATTTCAAATTCTAAATAACATCCAGCCCAATTTTCATCATCATCACTTATCTGTTTTCAGCTACCACAGACTCTCTAAAAAGTTTATATGATTACTTTTCTGAATGGTTAAATTATATCATTTTTCAACTACTTGTCAAGACTCTTTTAGCATTTTTTTGAACTATTCAAAAACTTCCCCTATGGAAAAGAGGAAGATTGATAGGTATCAGCCTGAATTACGCAATCCTGTCGCAATTCCGTTGATGGTTGTATGGATTAATTTTTCTTGGTCGCTTGATAATTCTCCTCGGCGTTGACGTTTAATCAACTCCAACTGGATATAGTTGAGAATATTAAAGTAAGGCATACGATAATCCAAACTTGCTTTTAGATATGGATTTTCAGCCAAGAGTTCATCGTAACCTTCGATAGCCAAGATGACTTCCTTGGTGACTTGCCATTCATTTAGAATAGTCTCATAGATTGCTTTTACTTCTTCATCCTCACAAAGTTTGGCATATTCAAAAGCAATATTCATATTTGATTTTGACAAGACCATGTCGACATTTGAAAGAAGCGATTGGAAGAAAGGCCAGTTTTGGTACATATCTCGTAGGATAGCGATATTCTCTGGATTTTTATCAATAAATTCCTTGAAGCTTGAACCAACCCCATACCAGCCAGGGAACATGACACGACTTTGCGACCATGAGAAGACCCAAGGGATAGCTCGCAAACCACCGATTTCAGTAATAGTCTTACGAGCGGCTGGACGAGAACCGATATTAAAGCTTGAAATAGCCTTGATTGGACTTGACTCAAAGAAATAATCATAGAAATGGTCATTACCAAAGACCAAATCACGGTAGATATCATAACTACGGTCCACTACTTGGTCCATAATGGCTTCATAACGATTTGATGTATTGGTATCGCTCTTCTTCTGCGTAATCATACGGTTAATGGCTGCGGATACTAGCATTTCAAGGTTATAGTAAGCTGCGTCTTTATTACCGTATTTATTCCCAATTACTTCACCCTGCTCCGTCAAACGGATGCGATCCTTGATAGACTTGAGCGGTTGAGATGTGATGGCTTCATAGGTTGGTCCACCACCACGACCGACAGTCCCACCACGGCCGTGGAAGAAGGTAACCTTAACGCCAAATTCATCTCCAATAGCAGTCAATTGTTGTTGAGCCTTGTAGAGGGTCCAACATGATGATAGGTAACCACCATCTTTATTACTGTCAGAGTAGCCCAACATGATTTCTTGATAGTTATTGCGTGAAGCAATCCATTTCTTGGCAAGAGGAAGAGAAAGATATTCTCTCATGGTTTCTTCTGAATGGTCCAAGTCCTCGATTGTTTCAAAGAGAGGTACAATTTGAACACGGGCTCTTTCTTTATCAACTAACCCTACTTCTTTTAGCAAGATAGCCAATTCCAACATGTCAGATACGCTAGTTGCATGTGAAATAATTGTCTGGCGAATAACGTCATCACCCAACTTATCTTTCAACTTACGAGCAGCCTTGAAAATAGCCAATTCTTTTTCGAGTAACTCTGATTTTTCAACATGAGTAGCAGAAAGAATACGTGGATCTTCTTCTAATTCTTTCAAGAGAAGCTGGCATTTTTCTTCTTCACTTAGTTCACTATAATGCGAATGAATACCAGCTGATTTCAAGAGTTCGGCTACACAAGCTTCATGAACACTAGAATCTTGACGCATGTCAATAGATGCCAAATAGAAACCAAAAATTTCAACTGCCTGAATTAACTCAACAAAATCACCAGAAATCAGTGCTTCGCCCTTATTTTCCAAAAGGGAATCACGAATGGTAATTAAATCCTTATAAAAATCATTGGCCGTTTCATAGCGAGCTCCAACTTCCTTATCTTCAATCAGATAAGTTTTTGTTGCTTGGATTTTTGATTGAATATCAAACAAGGCACGACGATAAAGCTCTTTTTCACGGTAGATCGAGTTATCCTTGGATTGACGAGCCATTTCTCTGACTTGCTTGCTCACATTGACAATACTGGTTGAAAGAGAGAATTCACGATAGAGTTGGTAAATCTTTTCATCATAGTAGTTCATGATGACTTCACACTGAGTCATAGCAGATTGTTTCAAGGTATCTGCTGTAACAAAAGGATTCCCATCACGGTCTCCACCAATCCACATTCCCATGGTAATTGGTTTAGGATGTTTCAACTCCAAACCATGTTTTTTAGCGAGACGCTTGTACTCAGCAGTCAAATGAGGGACAGCCTTCAGGAATGAACTATTGTAGTATTCCATAACATTCGTGATTTCATTGGTTACTTTCAATTTCTTTTCACGAATCATATCTGTCTGCATGATAATCTCAATGTAACGACGGAGATCATTATGCCATTTTTCCTTATTAATCAAGCCTAATTTCACATCACGATACTTACGCAAAAGGGTATGGATATGATTGGTCAAATCCAGCATACTCTTACGTTGTACTTGTGTTGGATGGGCAGTCAAAACAGGGACAACATTCAAGTGTTCTAGAATTTCAACCGCATTTTCTTTTTCTGCAACCATTTTGATCGTTGCCGATAATTTCCCAAGATAATCTTGATCGATATTATTTTGGTGGTTGATTTCATAGGCCAAATCCACATCTTCTGAAATATTAATCAAGAGAGGCAAGATAGAGAAATAGCGTGAAATATAAGCCATTTCATCATTTGACAGACTCGTAACCAATTGGTTCAAGCCTTGATAATCTTCTTGAGTTGATAATTCTTTCAACTCCATGATTTTTGCAAAAGTCTCTGGGGCAAGCATATTTTTAGTGATATCTTCTAACAATTCTGTTAAAATCAATACTTCTTCTTGCACGACAGCTTTATTACTATAGTTTTCTAATTTTTGAAGAGACATAGGTCATCCTTTCCACTATCAACTCTACATATAGTTTGATGAGTGAGCTTCTAACTCCTCATATAATTGGGCACGTTTTTCACTTGCATCAATATTTAAGACAAAGGCGATGGCTACAGACAAGACTAGGAGACTGTTCCCTCCTTGTGATAAGAAGGGGAAGGTTACTCCTGTCGAAGGAATAATGCCCGAAATTCCGCCAATATTAACAAATACCTGTACCAGCATCATCCCCCCAACCCCAATCGCCATCATGGAATTAAAGGGATTCTTAGCACGAATACCGACTAGGATAATCCGCAAAATCAGGAAAAAGACAAGGGCTAAAATCAAGCTGGCTCCCACAAATCCAAACTCTTCAATGACAATTGAAAATACAAAGTCTGTATGAGCCTCTGGTAAATAACCACGTTTTTCGATTGAATTTCCTAATCCTAGACCAAACCAACCACCATTTACCATGGCAAAGTAGGAATTTGCAAGTTGGTGGCCTGCTCCTGCCAAATCAGCAAAGGGATTAAAGTAGGCACTGAAACGCTTAGCAACGTAACCAAATACTGGAACTTTTGAAAACTTATCAACCCCAATCATAGAAATAGCTGATAAGGATAGGGCTGAAACTCCAAACAATACACCGATAAAGGCTATAAACCAACGATGAGCAATCCCACTAACTGTATACATAATCAAGGCGACCAGCGCTAGGATTGTAGCATTCCCCAAATCTGGGAAAATAGCCAAACTTCCTATCATTACCAAGAGGACAAAACGCCAATCATTAAAAGCTCGAGGAATCCATTGATTTTGAGTTAAAACTTGAAAATCGTAAATACCAATTTCATCCTGTTGTTTTGAAAAACGTTGGGCCAAGTACCAGACGATGATAATCTTCAAATACTCCGCTGGCTGAATGGTCAAAGGTCCTACTGAAATCCAACCATAGGCTCCATTGACTGGCGTACCAATTAAGCGAGCCAGAGCTAAGAGAATCAGCTCAACAAACATAACAATAAATAAAAGTCGTTCTTTTCTTAAAAAATTCAGTTTCAGCTTATATATCAAGGCAATCAATATTAAACTAAATATCCAAAACATTCCCTGACTTCGAACCAATTGGAGGGCACTTTTACCTTCTTCGATAAGAATGGCACTGGTTGTAGAATAGACTACAATCAAACCCAAAATAGATAAAAGTAAGTAAGGAACTAGAATAGAATAGTTTAACAGGTGCCTCTTACTAATCTTCATAGTATCACCAATCTAATGAGAACAAAAGAAATTATTCCCAAATTCCGTTTATTTTCTAGTTTTGATTGCTATTATACCATTTTTTCCGAAAGAAAAAAACTCTTACCCTTAAGATAGAAGATTTTCTCATAAGAAAAAGAGCACTTGGCTCTTTTCTGTTTTATTCTTTTGAAGAACTGCTTGAGCTTGAATCTCCACCACCGATGTATTGAGTGAAGATATTTTGGAAGGCTTGATCTTTAACCTTGATATTGGCTGCTTGCAATTCTTTTCCGATAATACTTTGAACAAATGATGCGTCGTTTTGTTTTTGAGTTAAGATAACAGTTTTTAATTTTTCTTTGTAATCGTCAATATTAGATGATTTTTCTGTTTTCTTAATCAGTTTAACAATGTAATATTGACTGCTGTAGGCTTGTGTTCCAGTAACGCTAATCACATCAGAAACACCGTTTACATCTAAAGCAAAAGCAGCTTTTTTAACTTGTTCTGGTACTTCTGTTGAAGCAGAATCAAAAGTGATTTCTCCACCATTCGCTTTAGTTTTCTCATCTGTTGAATTATCTTTGGCTAATTGAGCAAAGTCTGCATCACTAGCTTTAGCTTTTTCAAGAATTTCTTTAGCTTTGTCTTCATTGTCCAAACGGATAATTTGAGCAGTCACATCAGGAGTGTATTCGTCAAAGGCCTTCTTGTAAGCATCATCTGTCAATTCAGCTTCTGCTGCTTTCTTAACTGCCAACTCAACCAATTTACTTGTACGAATTTGAGCTTTACGTGTTTCAAGAGTCATTCCTGCTTGCGATAAGACACGTTGGTAGTTCTCACCATATTGTTTCTCTTCTTCGGCAATAGTATCGTTGACTTCTTTGTCATCTACTTCTGAGCCATATTGCTTCTCAAATACTTTTTGGATGGTCATGTTCAACAATACTTGTTGAGCTGAAGGATTGCTTTTCACTTGCTCATAAAATTGATGTTCTGTGATGACATCCCCTTTCATGCTGATAAGATCTGCCCCTTCTGAACCTTTCGAACAAGCTGCTAAAGTTGCTACTGATAATAGTGTAATGGCACCTGCCAATAGTTTTTTCTTCATGTCTACTCCTTTGAGATAAGTGTTACCCTATCTATTTTACTATATTTTCTTAAATTTTTCTGAAAATCATTCGCTGTCAGGCAATTGAACATCTGCTACATTTTTACGAAGCATGAGAATGCCATCTCCCAGAGGTACTAGTGTTGCGGTGAGTCCTGGATTGTCTAAGGTTGCATCAAATAGTCTTTGAAGTCCTCTGTAAATAGTTCGCTGACCACGACGGACTTCCATAATATCCTTAGCAACATCACCACCTTGGAAAATATCATCCAAGACAACCACACCTCCAACGTCCAAATGTTTGAGGATTTCTGGCAGAAAGACGATATATTTAGACTTGGCTGAATCCATAAAGACAAAATCATAGGACTCTGTCAAGGTAGATAAGACATCTACCGCATCTCCTTCTAAGAGCGTAATTTGCTTGCGACTGTCAAACTGGGCGAAATTTTCCTTGGCAAATCCAATCATCTCTGGATTGCGGTCAATGGTTGTAATCTTGGCCTTTGGAGCATGTTTCGCCATTAAAAGAGCTGAAAAACCGATAGCCGTCCCAATTTCCAGAATGTTTTTAGGTTGCATGGTTTCCATGAGAAAACGGAAATAAGCAACCGTTTCATGGGGAATAATGGGAATATTTTCCTTGCGGGCAAAGTCTTCCAATTCTTTCAAAGATCCTGTGACTTGCTTTTGGCGCTGACGCATCAAGTCCACAATTTCTTCCTTGACAACAGGGCGACGCATGTTATGGTTGGCATTTTTACTATACGATTCAACCATCTTATGCCAATCCCAATTTTTCAACAAGGGCTTCAAACTCATTCAAACGACGTTCGAAGACTGCAAAAGCATCGTTAAGATAGTCTTCCTTCTCCATATCAACACCAGCTTTTCTCATGACATTAAGTGGATAGTCAGACTTACCTGCCTTGAGATAGTCGATATAACGGTCACGGTCTTCTTGACTACCATGAACAATCTTTTCAGCCAAGGCTGAGGCTGCTGCAAAGCCTGTTGAATATTGGTATACATAGTAGTTATAGTAGAAGTGTGGAATGCGTGCCCACTCGTATTGGATTTCAGGATTGTCTTCCTTACTCAAACCATAATACTCTTGGTTCAAGTCTGCGTAGAGTTTATTTAAGAAATCGCTTGTCAAGACTTCCCCATTTTGGTCTGCTTGATGGATAGCGTGTTCAAACTCAGCAAATTGAGTTTGTCGGAAAACTGTTCCACGGAAACCGTCTAGGAAGTTATTGAGAATAGCAAAGCGCGTTGCGTCGTCTTCCACTTCTTCCAATAATTTCTCCGTCAAGATATTTTCATTGGTAGTTGATGCAATCTCAGCCAAGAAGATAGAATAATCTCCGTAAACATAAGGCTGCGTTTCGCGAGTATAGCTTGAATGCATACTATGACCTGTTTCATGAACAAGAGTAAAGAGATTGTCTAGATTGTCCTGCCAGTTAAGGAGCATAAAGGCATTGGTATCGTAAGAACCACCAGAATAGGCTCCAGAACGCTTGCCTTGATTTTCATAAACATCAATCCAACGCTCACTGAAGGCACGTTTAACACGGCTCAAGTAATCCTCACCCAAGACTGACAAAGCATCTTCTGCCTTTTTCAAGGCTTCCTGGTAGGTAAAACTGTATTCAACAGATGAAAGTGGTGTGTAGACATCGTACATCTTGAGGTCTGAAATCCCCAAGATTTTTGAACGAAGTTCAAGGTAACGATGCAAGAGTGGCAAATGCTTGCGAACTGCTGCTACCAAATTGTCATAAACACTTTCTGGAACAAAATTTGCTGCGAGAGCTGCATGACGAGCACTCTTGTAGTTGCGAACTTTTGCTCGGTAGTTTTGTACTTTAACATTGGTTTGTAAAGTTTTAGCATAGGTGTGTTGGAATTGCTCATAAGTTGCATAAAGGGCTTGATAGGCACCACGACGCACCTCACGATTTTTAGACTCCATCAAACGTGTGTAAGTCCCATGAGATAGCTGAACTTCCTTACCATCATCGTCAAGAACATAAGGGAACACAATATCCGCATTGTCCAAGATAGCGAAGGTTTCACTTGCCGAACCAAAGATTTCACCAGCTCCAGCTAATAATTCTTCTTCACGTTGTGAAAGAACGTGATCCTTGCCTTGCAAAAGCTTATCAAAATAGTGTTGATAAACCTGCAATTTTGGCTGAGCTTCTAAAAAGTCAGCATACTGCTTTTCACTGATTTCCATAAATTCAGGTTCATAGAATGAAAAGGCTTGGTCTAGCTGGCTATAGAGAGTCATGGCCTTGGCATAGTACTCTTGGTACTTGGCTTCACGTGTGTCTTGGTCATTCTTCATATGAGCATAAACGTAAAGCTTCTCCATTTGGCGTTCCATTTCAAGAGAAAATTCAGTAATTTCGAGTAGGCTATCCGCACTATCCAAGAGATGGCCTTCATACTGGGCTACTGTCTCCAATTTTTCTGTTAAATCTTTTAAGGCTTCTTCCCAAGCCTGGTCAGTTGGGTAGATCGTTGATAGATCCCATGTATCTTTTTCATTTATTTCATGTCTTTGTAATACCATTAGATTCCTCCATCCTTTCTATTCTACCATATTTTTCAAGAAATATTGCTGATAAAAGGCTGGTGGATAGAGCTTTTGCCAATCATTTTGAGGATTTTCTTGATAATAGGTTTGAAAATACTGATAATAGCGAGTCAAATCTTGCTCAATTTGGCAAAAATTTCCTACTAGTGGTCGAATTTGTGGATACCATTCTTTTAGCCCGTAAGTCAGGAGATTTTCTCCCTTTTTATAGGCTTCTGCTTGTTCTTTCATCCAAAAGGGATTTTGATAATAGAGTTGTTGTTGGATATAACTACAGATGTCCTTATCCTGAGAAACACTAAAACTAGATATTTTTTGTTTCTTATAGGGAATCCGTAATATCTCCAGTAGACTACCGTGACCATAGGGAAATTCCTTGATTTGATAATGGAGTCTGCCTCGGAGATCCTGGTGGATGAGATATTTAAGCCTTAAAACCTGTTTTTCCTTGTCTACTTCCCAAACATAAAAGCCCATGTTTTGACTGAAATAGAGAAAACCTTCTTGCAGACGAGTCAAACGCTCCTTGAGCCACAGTTTTTCTCCCAACAACCACAGTACTTGGTAACCCTGACTACGATAGCCCTCGCTACGCTCTTTAAGAACTTTTTGAGGCAAGGGACTACATTGAACCTCTAAAGCTAGGTTGCCATTTACAAACACATCCGCAATCTGTTTAAGCTCTGGAAGCAGGTATTCTAATTGCACCTCGGCCTCTTTTTTCAACCAGTGATAAAGGACTTCCTTATTTTCCAGATGTTCTGGACTTTCATTTTCAGAGGAAAAATCACAATCTTTTAAGGTTTTGTGAGCAAAATGGGTCCGGACACTTGGTCCTTGACGCAAACGAAGCTGACCTCCACAAGCTGGGCAGGTGTATGCTTGCTTCTCAAGCTTATCCTCTAACACATTTACCAATTCTCCCCTAGAATCTCTCGCAACAAACATGATTTCCCTCCTTTTCTATATTATTCGTAAAAAAGAAAAAAGATCAGGAAAATTCCTAATCTTCATCACTCTATAATTTTAGAGTTGCAAGCGACTTTCAAGAGCTTGTGTCAACACTTCAGAATAGTTCACTTTCTCACGATCTGCAAGTCTGACTAGCCACTCTGGAACCGTAACATTTTTTCGAATCGCTTTATTATTCTTTACGAAAGGCAAGGGATTGACCTGAATCAAAGTCACAAATCCATCAGGAGCTTTCAACTCAGCAATGTCACTAGGAGTAGGCAAAGCCAGTCCTTCATCAATATAAGAAGCTAAAACACTCTCAAGCATTTCCCGAGCATTTTTCATTGCAAGTTCAATCGTTGCTCCTTCAGTCCCGCCTCCAAATTCAGGAAATTCAACCCAATACCCAGTGCCTTCTTTATGAAAAATAGCAGGATAAGATTTTAGCATAATACACCTCCACAATTTCCAAATCAACTATAATCCCAAATCTTTTAATATTTTTCTCTATAGATCTTTTCCTAAATCCTCATTACCGTGAACTAGAATAGTGACAAGATAGGAGACCCTTTCTTTCTTAAAATGATGATGACTTCCTCTCTTACGAACTTCAATCCATCCATTTACAAGAGCTAATTTTACCATTTCCTTACCTGTGATTGGCATGTATGGTCACCTTTCTAGCTAAAATTATACTTATAATGCGTATTTTTGTCAATTCTTCTATCTTATCTATTCGTAAAAAAGAAAAAAGATCAGGAAAATTCCTAATCTTCATTCATGTTTATTTGATTTTCTTAGCTAGCATGGTCGCAAAGCGTAGTTGAATACGATTGCCATTCTCATCGCGACGGTGAAGATGGCCAGGATTTTCATTGTACTTAACCAATTCCCAGTCCTTGTAATAGTCTGCCAATTCTCCTTCTTTAAATGTGAATGGGAAGTTCACAGAGCAAGGATAATCCTCCGTGTCCATAGCACAAACGATAAGATTGTAACCACCAACACTGGTTTTCTCCTGCATATTTTGAATAATAGCTGGAATACGGTCCGCTTGTAGAAACATGAGAACAACAGTTGATACGATTAAATCATATTCTTGCCCAATGCTGGCTGAATTGATATCGTAGAGACCAACAGGCATGTCCAAATCTTCTTGCTCCACAATGCTTTGTAAGATTTCAAGGGCCAATTCATTTTGATCTACAGCTGTCACATCAAAACCATTCTGTGCAAGAAAGAGAGAGTTACGGCCCTGACCACAGCCCAAATCTAAGGCTTTCCCTGGTTTTACTGTCTGCATAGCCTCTAGGACCTCTGAATGAACAGGATTAGTATTGTATTTTTTAGAGAAATAATCCTCAGGTTTACAATAAAATTCCAAGTACCATTCTACATCGTCTGTTACAGCCTCCACTCGGTGCCAGGCTTGTGGTTGTGCCATGGGATTGTCAGCCCCTGCTTCAAATAGGTGTTCAGCTAGAACCTCACCATCCTCTGTCAATTCAATAAACTTGAGAGCTCCCTTCAAGACAGTAATTTTCCCCCAAGTCCCAACCTTGGTGTTGTGTTTCTGCTGAACAGCCTCTGGCATAGTTTGTTTATTCCACAAAGGCATGCGTTTATAGGCAACTAGTTTTTCCATCTTCATTCCTCTTTTTATCGCTGATTAACAGCTTTCATCACGCGCGCGATGTCGCGGTTTTGCTCACGTCGTTTGATAGACTCCCGTTTATCGTAGTCATGCTTCCCTTTAGCTAGGCCTAAAAGGAGCTTGGCATAGCCATCTTTGATATAGACTTTAAGGGGAACCAGGGTCATCCCTGTCCCTTTGGTCTCTTGTTCCAATTTTTGAATTTGTTTCTTATGGAGCAAGAGTTTGCGACGGCGTTCAGGTTCCTGGTTCCAGATATTTCCCTCTTCGTAAGGCGCGATATGAACATTGCTCAGCCAAACTTCTCCATTTTTCACTTGAGCAAAGCCATCCTTGAGATTGATTCGAGCTGCTCGTACACTCTTGATTTCAGTTCCAGTCAGGACCATTCCTGCCTCTAACGTATCTACGATAGTATAGTCGTGGCGCGCCTTTTTATTTTGTGCGACGACCTTTCCCTCGCCCTTTGCCATGCTTGGCTCCTTTCTTAGCTACTTCCTTGTAAAAGGGTTTCTTTCCTTTTTTCTTCTTGTCTTTTTGTGAATGCTTGCGCTTATCATTTGAGCGTCCTGATTTTCTCTTATCTTCCTTCTTATCTGAACGACGACTTGAACCACGCCCTCTGTCATTTCGACTAGACTGTTTCAAGCCTTTTTCAATTACATCAAACTCACTTGGGATATATGAGAAATCAATTTCACCCGTCATCTTGTTGGCTCTTTCAACTCGGATACGGATTTGCTGACCTACACGGAAGGTTATACCCGATTTCTCCCCACGCAGGGTCAAATCACGTTCATTGAAATGGTAAAATTCAGGTAGATTTGTGATGTGAATCAAGCCTTCAACTGTGTTTGGCAATTCGACAAAGAGACCAAATTTAACGATGCTAGACACAACTGCATCATACTCTTCGCCCACGTATTCTTCCATATACTCAGCCTTTTTCATGGCTTCGACTTCACGCTCAGCTTCTATAGCACGACGTTCACGATTGGAAGACTGGGTCGCAATCTCTGGAATCACTTTCTCAAAATGCTCTGCTATTTCCTTAGAACTGCCGTAATCCCGAATCATACGGTGAACAAGAAGGTCTGGATAACGACGAATCGGACTAGTAAAGTGAGTGTAATAATCAGCCGCTAGACCATAATGCCCGTGATTGTGCTCCGAATAGCGAGCCTGCTGCATAGAACGAAGAAGCATCATGGATAATACATCCGCATAAGGCTCTCCCTCAACAGCACGCATGATGTCTTGGAGGGCCTCCTGGCTAATCTCACTGGCAGTCCCATAAATGCGCAAGCCAAAGCTCGAAGCATAATCAATAAACTTCTGAACCTTTTCAGCCTTGGGCTCCTCGTGGATTCGATAAATAAAAGGCAAATCCAGCTTACTAAAATGCTCAGCAACTGTTTCATTGGCCATCAACATGAAAGACTCAATCATGCGCTCGGCAATGCCACGCTGACGAAGAACGATATCAACAGGCTTACCCTGTTTATCCACTAAAATCTTCGCTTCATTGGTATCAAAATTGAGTGCTCCACGTTTCACACGCATGTTTTCTAAAATTTCATGGAGCTTAGCCATGAGTTCGATACTTGGAACAATTTTCTTATATTCTTGTCTCTTCTCCTCGTGACCTGCTAGGATATCATTGACATCGCTATAGGTCATACGAAAACTGGTCTTGATAACCGTTTGTGTGATGGTGTAGTTGACTACACGACCATGTTTATCAATCTCCATGATGGCTGACTGAGTTAGACGGTCAACTTGAGGATTGAGAGAGCAGATGCCATTTGACAGTCGTTCTGGAAGCATTGGCACCACGCGGTCTGTTACATAGACTGAAGTCGCGCGGTTAAGGGCTTCCTTGTCCAGGGCAGAGCCCTCAGTTACATAATAAGAAACATCTGCGATGTGAACTCCGAGTTCGATATTTCCATTTTTCAAAGGCTTGATGTGAACTGCGTCGTCCAAGTCCTTGGCGTCAGCACCATCAATGGTAAAGATAATCTCATCTCTTAGATCTAGACGACCTTCCATATCTTTTTGAGACGGAGCATCAGGCACACTTTCTGCTTCCTTAACAACAGCCTCTGGAAATTCTGAGACAATGTCCATAGACTCCAAAACCTCAAGAACATCAATTCCGACATCCGTTGAATGCCCAACCACATCTAGAACACTCGCTACAAAGAAATCATGTTTCTTGCTTGGATATTTGTCGATAAAGACCTTAAGAACTTCTGTTCCCTCTAGTTTTAGAGCTGGTTTCTTAACGTAAATCGGTTGGTTGATTTTCTGATTTTTTGAACGGATGTAACCAGCATACTTGGGTTTTTCCTGATCTAGAACGATTTGTCCGACAACGGTTGTCAAACTGTGTTCTAGGATATCGATAATCTTGGCTTCGGCAGCAGTTCCCTTGTTTCGGTCAGCGACTTTCTTAATCACGACCTCAACAGTATCACCATCAATAGCATAGTTGACATCGTTTTTTCCTACGAAAAGGTCGTCCTCTTCTCCTTCTAGACTGACAAAGCCAAAGCCATTTTTATGGGCATGAAAAATCCCCTTGAGAGTAATCTCATGTTTTTTCTTAACTTCCAAGGTCAGACTGCCATCTTCTTCAAAGCGAATCTGGTGCTTTCTTTCCATTAGGGACAAGGTTTTGATCAACTCACGAAAATCCTTGGACCTATCTTTTCCCAAAACCTGAGCCAAGTCATTGACAGTCACCTTTCCCTTGTCTTGTAAATATTCTTTTATTCTATCTTTCATATTTTCTTTCTAGATTTTTTAATTTTCTTTTACTGTAAAACCTTCTAAAATATCTTTTTAAAATAAAAAGAGGCAAAGACCTAGTCCTGCCCTTTATTTTCTTATCTACTTGATAATACCGTCAATGCTAAGGCAATGGCTAGCCAGAAAAAGACTAAAATCCCTGTCAAACGCTGCATTACAGCTTCGAAACCACGTGCTTTACTGCGTTCAAACAAATCACCTGAGCTGGCATCAAATACATTGCTGGATTGGTTTTTGGTTGGTTGCATGAAAATCGCAATCACAATCACAACAGATAATACTAATAAAATGGTTAATAATAGGTTATACATATCAAACTCCTTAAAATCCTTATTATTTTACCATAAAATCTACTTAGATTCAAGATGTAGGGTTACTTTTCTTTCCTTGGGACAATACTTTAAAACCTCAATCTTGTCGGGATGGGTTTTGGAATTTTTACTGGTTAGGTAATTGATACTGCCACAAGAGGAGCATTTGAGATTAATTTTTACTCGCACTAGATTTCCTTTACTTTTAATAATGTTCGAAATTGAAGAAGGTTAAAGAGACAACTAAAGGCAACACAAAGACTTGTCGCATAAAAGACTGCATGGTAGCCAAATTGACCTGCTACTGCAGAACCTGCCATAGGCCCAACGACACCTCCCAGATAAAAGAATACCTGATTGAAGGCAAAAACCCTCGAAATGCCGGCTTTGGGAGTCATTTTGCTGAGTAGGGCATTAACTCCGGGAATCAAGGCACCGGTTCCCAATCCAAAGAGGAAACGATAAAGTCCTAGTTGAAAGGGGCTAGAGGCATTGGCACAGAGGAGATAGATGATAACTGAATAAAACTGGGCTACAACCAAGAGGCGATGGTTGCCCGCCTTGTCACCTAGCTTTCCCATGACTCCTGCACTCATCATACTGGAAAAGCCCATACTGGATACAATCAAACCAGAGACAAAAAGAAGATTCTCTGTTTGGCCTAAGTCGCGTACATACAGAGCTAAGATAGGGCCGATTGATTGGGCTGAAAATTGGATGACAAAACTGGTCAGAAAGAGGTTGACCAAGAGATAGGGGTATTTAACTGATGTAAATAATTCCTTTGTTGGGATGGCCTTTTCCTTGGCTACTGGTTGAAAATCTTCCTTGATAAAGCAAATAGTCAAAACAGCAGCTAAGAATAGAAAACTACCAACCAGTAAGAAAACAGTACGAATGCCAAATAATTCTGCGATAAAGCCACCAATAAAGGGACCAGTTAGAGTACCTGCAACTACTCCAGTAGACAAAGTACCTAAGGCAGAACCTGATTTCTCCTTGGGAACCTGACTGGCTATCAAGGCCGTTGCATTGGGAACAAAACCCGCAAATACACCGTTTAATAAACGAAGAAAGATTAGCCAATAGATATTTGGGACAAAGGCCAAGCCTCCCATAGTGATCGTCATGGTAAGCCCAGCACGAATCATCATGGGTTTTCGACCGTATTTGTCAGCAAGGATTCCCCAGATAGGAGAAAAGAGCGCCGCTGAAATAGCAGAGACAGAAATAGCTAATCCTGCATAAAAAGCGACTTGCTCGCTCTCAACACCTAGATTTTCCACAAAGATGGGCATAAAGGGCACAACCAAAGAAATACTGGCTCCTGTCAGAAAATTACCGAACCAGGCAATGCGCAGATTATCCTTCCAGTTAATCTCTGTCATCTTAGCTACCTCCCTCAAGAAGGATACGCACTTGAGTAAGAAGATGATCCTGATTTCCATTGTTGTCTAGAACATGGATGGCCAAATCTTTCTTTTTTTCTAAAGGCCACTGGGCTGCCAGACGAGACTCAGCTTCATTCTTGGATAGCTGATCCCTTTTCATTAAACGTTCTACTTGGATATCTCGATCCACATAGACCAACCAAGTCTCATTAAACCAAGAGGCATAGTCCTGCTCAAAAAGCAAGGGAATATCCATGAAAAAGATAGCTTCTGTCTGAACCAACTGGTCTCTTAATGTAGCTAGTTCCTCACGGATAATCTTTCCTTGGACTCGCTTAGACCATTCCTGTTCTTCAGGAATTGAAAAGATAAGACTAGCTAGGATAGGGCGATTAAGTTCTCCGTTTTCAAGGATAATTTCTTGCCCGAAGTGCTGGACTAGAGCCTCAAACAGACGACCACCAGGTTTCTGTAGTTGGTGAACGACTGCGTCGGCATCCACTACTTGAAAGCCTTGCTTTCTTAGAAAATTTGTCACGGTTGACTTACCGGAGGCAATTCCCCCAGTGATTCCAATGATTTTTCCCATCAGCCCCTCCTTTGGCACTGAGGACAAAAATGGGTGCCTCGTCCACCTAGTTGGATTTTCTCAATGATGGTACCACAGCGTACACATTCTTGACCAGCCTTGTCATAGACTTGATGAAAATCCTGCATGGTTCCATCTTCCCCAAAGGCATTGGTATAAGTTCGGATGGTGGAACCACCTTTTTCAACAGCCTGTCCCAATACAGCAATGGTCTGGTCATGAATAGCTGTCGCTTCTGCTGCTGTCAAAGTCTGGGAAGGTCTAGACGGATGAACCTGAGCTCGCCAGAGAACCTCATCCACATAGATATTGCCAAGTCCAGCTACCAAAGTCTGGTCTAAAAGATTGGATTTAATAGGCTTTTTAGACTTAGCTAGAGCTACTTGAAAGACCTGCACATCAAAGTCTTGTTCGCTTGGTTCAGGTCCTAGTTTTTTAGAAAGAAAGTAGGCTTCCAAAAGGTCAGGCGCCAAGAGTTCCATAGTACCAAACTTGCGAACATCCTCATAAACAAGCGTGCCACCATCTTCAAACTGAAAGAAAACATGGGCATGCTTGCGTTCAGGAACCTGGTCCGGATAGTAAAAATACTTGCCCTCCATCCGCAGATGGGAAATCAAGACCTTGTCTGTCAGGTAGAAAAGTAAATATTTACCACGACGTCCCATTGACTCAACAACTTGACCAGGCACTTTCTTTTGAAACTCGTCCAAATCTGTCTTAATCATCTTGGGATAGCGAATTTCTATACTCGAAATCTTCTTACCCAAAATCAATTTTTCTAAGCCACGACGAACAGTTTCAACCTCAGGTAATTCAGGCATAAGTCCTCCTTCTGTAAAAACAAGAAGCAGGCATGAGCCCACCTCTACTTAGTATTCTTTTTCATTATAGCCAAAGTCAGCCAAATCTAGCTTTTTATCGCGCCAATTTTTCTTGACCTTGACCCAGGTTTCTAGGAAGACCTTGTCTCCTAGCATGAGTTCAATATCACGACGGGCCATGCTACCGATTTTCTTAAGCATAGCACCACCTTTACCGATGATAATTCCTTTTTGACTATCACGCTCGACCATAATGGTTGCACGAATGTGAACCTTGTCTGTCTCTTCATCTCGTTTCATAGAATCCACAACTACTGCGACAGAATGCGGAATCTCTTCACGAGTTAGGTGCAAGACTTTCTCGCGAACCATTTCTGAAACCAAGAAACGCTCTGGATGGTCTGTAATTTGATCAGACGGGAAATATTGGAAACCTTCATCTAGATTTTCACTCAAAATATCCACTAGACGAGAGACGTTATTCCCTTGAAGAGCTGAGATTGGTACAATTTCCTTGAAGTCCATCTGATTACGGAAATCATCAATCTGAGACAAAAGCTGATCTGGGTGAACCTTATCGATCTTGTTCACCACCAAAATCACTGGTACATTAGCAGCCTTGAGACGCTCGATAATCATATCGTCTCCCTTACCACGCGCCTCATCAGCAGGTACCATAAAAAGGACGGTATCCACTTCACGAAGGGTACTATAGGCAGATTCAACCATGAAATCTCCAAGGGCCGTCTTTGGCTTGTGAATCCCTGGTGTATCGATAAAGACAATTTGCTCCTTATCGGTCGTGTAAATTCCCATGATTTTGTTGCGCGTTGTCTGCGCTTTGTCACTCATGATGGCAATCTTTTGCCCCATAACGTGGTTTAAAAAGGTTGACTTCCCAACGTTGGGACGTCCTAAAATGGCTACAAAGCCTGATTTAAAAGTCATAATTTCCTCTTACTGTTTAAAATAATAAATCCCAGATTCGTGGGAGAAAAATCAATGCGCCTGTTAAGGCTGCGAAAAGAGAGACCACTAATACCGCGCCAGCCGCCATATCCTTGGCATTTTTAGCCAGCATGGAAAAGTGATAGTGACTGGCCAAATCCACCACATTTTCAATAGCAGAGTTGATAATTTCAAAGGCTACTACCAAGAAAATGCTCAATAGGAGAAAGAGCCATTCGATTCGTGACACCTGAAAAACAAAACCTGCAAGAATGACTACAAGAGCCGTTACTGCATGTTTTCGCATATTGCGTTCTTCCTTGATAGCAGTAAAAATTCCTGTGATGGCAAATTCTAAACTGGATATCAGGTCACGATTTTTCCATTTTCGTTTATTGTCTTGTGAGTCCATAGGCTGTCAAAATTTCTTCTTGTAAACCGAACATCTCCGCTTCTTCTTCCGGAGTGTAGTGATCATAGCCATTGATATGTAAAAAGCCGTGTACTGCCAAGAAGCCCATCTCACGCTCAAAGCTGTGACCGTATTCCTCGGCCTGCTCATGAGCCTTATCAATAGAGATGAACAGTTCCCCAATATAGGAATCAAACTCAGACATCATCTCTGCCAATTCTGGATTTTCAAGCAAATCCTCTTCGTCAAAGGCAATTTCCAACTCTGGCTTGTATTCAAGGCTGATAACATCTGTCGGACGATCTGTGTCACGGTACTCCAGATTAAGTTCATGACTACGTTCATTAGTCACAAAGGTAACTGCCATTTCCTTGTCTTCTTTTCCTAATTTTTGGGCTGCAAATTCCAAAATTTCTTGGGTTTGTTGCAACATTTCTTTTGAAACTTGACCAGTTTCATCTACCATTTCAATATACATGTGCTTCTCGTTTCTCTTTACTTGGCTTTATTATACCATATTTCCATGATTTTATTCTACCTTTTTGATATAATACTATGGAATACAATCACAAGGAGAGAACGATGTCATTTGACGGATTTTTTTTACGCCACATGGTTGAGGAATTGCGAAGAGAGTTAGTGAACGGTCGCATCCAGAAAATCAATCAGCCTTTTGAACAAGAGTTGGTCTTGCAAATCCGTAGCAATCGCCAAAGCCATCGCCTGCTCCTTTCTGCCCATCCAGTTTTTGGACGCATTCAGCTGACCCAAACGACTTTTGAAAATCCAGCTCAACCTTCCACTTTTATCATGGTTTTGAGAAAATATTTGCAGGGTGCCCTGATTGAGTCGATTGAGCAAGTGGAAAATGACCGTATTGTGGAAATGACAGTTTCCAATAAAAACGAGATTGGAGACCATATTCAGGCTACCTTGATTATCGAAATTATGGGGAAACACAGTAATATTCTACTGGTCGATAAAAGCAGTCATAAAATCCTCGAAGTTATCAAACATGTTGGCTTTTCACAAAATAGCTACCGTACCTTGCTTCCTGGATCGACCTATATCGCTCCGCCAAGTACGGAATCTCTCAATCCTTTTACTATCAAGGACGAGAAACTCTTTGAAATCCTGCAAACACAGGAAACGACAACTAAGAACCTTCAAATCCTCTTTCAAGGTCTAGGACGCGATACGGCAAATGAATTGGAAAGCATACTGGTTAGTGAAAAACTTTCCACTTTCCGAAACTTTTTCAATCAAGAAACCAAGCCATGCTTGACTGAGACTTCCTTCAGTCCAGTTCCTTTTGCAAATCAAGTGGGAGAGCCTTTTGCCAGTCTTTCTGATTTGTTGGACACCTACTATAAGGACAAGGCTGAGCGCGACCGTGTCAAACAGCAAGCCAGTGAACTCATTCGTCGTGTTGAAAATGAACTTCAAAAAAATCGACATAAGCTAAAAAAACAGGAAAAAGAGTTACTAGCAACAGACAATGCTGAAGAATTTCGCCAAAAAGGAGAATTGCTGACAACCTTCCTCCACCAAGTGCCTAACGACCAAGACCAGGTTATCCTAGACAACTACTATACCAACCAACCTATCACGATTGCGCTTGATAAGGCTCTGACTCCCAACCAGAATGCCCAACGCTATTTTAAACGGTATCAGAAACTCAAAGAAGCTGTCAAATACTTGACTGATCTGATTGAAGAAACAAAGGCAACCATTCTCTATCTGGAAAGTGTGGAGACCGTCCTCAACCAAGCTGGACTGGAAGAAATCGCTGAAATCCGTGAAGAATTGATTCAAACAGGTTTTATCCGCAGAAGACAGCGAGAAAAAATTCAGAAACGTAAAAAACCAGAACAATATCTAGCAAGCGATGGCAAAACCATCATCTATGTCGGACGCAATAACCTGCAAAATGAGGAACTAACCTTTAAAATGGCACGCAAGGAGGAACTTTGGTTCCATGCCAAGGACATTCCTGGAAGCCACGTTGTCATCTCAGGCAATCTTGACCCATCTGATGAAGTCAAGACAGACGCAGCAGAGCTGGCCGCCTACTTCTCTCAAGGACGCCTGTCAAATCTGGTGCAGGTAGATATGATTGAAGTCAAGAAACTCAATAAACCAACTGGTGGAAAACCAGGCTTTGTCACTTACACAGGACAAAAGACCCTCCGTGTCACACCAGACCCAGAAAAAATTGCATCCATGAAAAAATCCTGATTTTACTTGAAATCAGGATTTTTAACTTATACTCACTCAAATCATATCCAATTATAGGACTAATCTTTGCCACCTAGTTTCTCATTGATTTTCATCATCACACTAGCAATTTTTTCACCCCAATAAGGGTCTGATGCATATTCAACATTCATACCAGACGCCTTGTTTCCAAGGAAAGTTCTGCCCTTATCGATATAATTTTCCTTAATCCACTTGCTTGCACCTAAAATTCCCTTATCCACATCATCAAATGTCTTGGCAGAAAGGTAAGGAGTCGTATCATAGGCTGTAATTCCAAAGAAATTATTCTTATCTTTGGCAATCTTGCTACGTCCCCAGTCGCTTTCTAAGGCACTATGAGCAAGGAGATAGAGGGCATTGATATGGTAATGTTCTTCGGCTTCCTTAAAGGTAGCTCCCTTATTTTCCAGGAGGCTATTGTCAATATTTAACAGACTAAATACCTTATCCAAATCTTCAGCACTATAGTTTGTAGCCTCTGTCAAATCTTTAAAAAGGAAGGGATTTTCAAGGTTAAAACCATCAAAATGCAGTCCATCTGCCGAATAATATTTCTTGCCTACTTCCATATCAGAAAGATGAGCAGATACTGGGATACTAGCATTCTGAGCCACATAGTGATAAAAACGGTGGCCATCACTCTCATAATAAGGGATAAAGTTCTTACTAGCATCTAGTGCTTGTAAATCTTCTGTTTTCATATAGCCTGACAAACCAGAAATAGTAATAGCCAGGCGCTTGTCATCACTTTTTCTATCCTTATCTAGCCAAACAACACTACCTTGCGATATATAGGACAGCTTTTCACCATCTGCATTATAGATATTTGCTGTAACTGGAAGGACCTGATAATAATCAGAGCTAGTCTTGGACTCCTTATGCCACTTTCCATCGTTTCCTAACTGATGACCATCAATAGTCTCATTTTTTGCCATGTAGCCACCGGATTTGAAGTAGTACCAGGCTTGACTTTTAGAATCGTATATCCATTCTTTCTCAGCCATTTTGCCATCAGACTTGAGATAAAACCATGACTCCTTATCCAAAATCCATTCATTGGCTGCCATATAGCCACCGGATTTTAGATAATAATAGTGACCATTTTCGAAAATCCATTCTTTATCAGCATGATTTCCAGTTTCTTTAATGTAAAACCAAGATTGGTATTGTTTGTCAAAAAGCCAACCTTGCTGTACTTTAGCGCCACTAGCGCTCACATAAGCCTGTTCAATCCACTGACTTGTCAG
Source organism: Streptococcus mitis (assembly GCF_019929545.1). GTDB lineage: Bacteria > Bacillota > Bacilli > Lactobacillales > Streptococcaceae > Streptococcus > Streptococcus mitis_BU. Next base: position 61,475 of record NZ_JAHZPT010000004.1, on the reverse strand, counting down.
TAAATAACCACCGGATTTGAAATAATAGTCCTTGCCCTTAATTTGGAGCCATTCTTTCTCTGCGTGTTGTCCATCTGCTTTGATATAAAACCAAGCATCATATTGAGAATCATATACCCAGTCTTCTATTACCTTAGCACCTGTAGCACCGACATAGGAAGTTCCTAGCCAAGCATTTCTTTTCATCTTTCCATCTTGGTCAAGATAATAAAAGACTCCCTTGTCTTCTATCCATTCTAATTTGGCCATATAGCCACCAGATTTGAGGTAAAAATAGTCGTCACCTTGCTTCAACCATTCATTTTCAGCATAGTTAGCATCTGCTTTAATATAAAACCAAGACTGATAATGAGCATCAAAAACCCACTCATTAGCCGCTTGGTTGCCATCTGCTTTCAGGTATTGTTTTCCTTGCCAAGTACCATCGCTAGCCATTGCACTCTCTGGTCTGACTAAGAAAAATAGCAGGGCTAAAAAAATAAATCTCAATTTCTTCATTAATTTACTTCCTCTGTTCTTACTCATTTCATTATATCAAAATTCTCTATAATCAACATTACAAACTAATAAAAAATCAAGAACAGATTGATTGCTGTTTACCTCAGAGACTCTTTTACTTCCTTGCGTAGATTTTCTAGACTGCTGATGCCGTATTTGTCCATGACTTTTGGCAGATTTTCAATAATATCAGGGCAGGCATAAGGATTGGTAAAGTTGGCTGTTCCAACTCCAATAGCAGATGCTCCAGCCAGATACATTTCTAGGGCAGCTTCAGCCGAATCCACTCCTCCCATTCCAATGATAGGCAGATCTGTTGTTTGGGCGACTTGGCGGATAAGTTTGAGGGCTACTGGAAAGACTGCTGGACCAGACATTCCACCTGTTCCATTGGCCAAGATTGGTTTTCTGGTTTTGAGATCAAAACGCATACCAACCAGAGTATTGATCATGGTTAAGCCACTTGCTCCCGCATCTTCTGCAGCTTTTGCGACAGTAACGATATCGGTCACACTAGGGGTTAATTTGACATAAACTGGCACATCAGAAGCTTCCACAGCTGCTTTCACCACATCATAAGCCAGATCAGGATCTTGACCAATCAAGAGTCCATGATTACAGTGATCTACGTTGGGACAAGAAATATTGAGCTCAATAGCCTTCACATTAGCTGCCTTGGAAATACCATGAGAAACAGCCGCATACTCTTGTTTTGAAAAACCAGCCACATTAGCGATAATAGGAAGATTTGGATACTCTCTTTCCAGCCAAGGCAGTTTTTCAGCTAAGACAGCTTCCAAACCCGGATTTTGCAAGCCAATTGCATTAAGCATACCAGCGGGTGTTTCTGCCACCCTTGGAGTTGGATTGCCAAAACGGGGTTCAAGTGTTGTCGCCTTGATCATGATAGAACCTAAAAGGTCTAAATCATAGTACTTGGCATACTCTTGTCCAAAACCAAAACAGCCTGAGGCTGGAATAATCGGATTTTTCAAATCCAAGCCTGGTAGAGAAACTTGTAAACGATTTGTAGTCATGATTTTCTCCTTATAATACAACTGTTCCTGTGCGGAAAACAGGGCCATCTTCACAGACACGTTGGCTGACCGTCTCGCTTTCTGGTACTTTTAGGACACAGGCATAGCAGGCCCCCATCCCACAAGCCATACGAGATTCCAGAGATAGATAGGCTCTAGGGTGGTCATAAAAGGTTTGATTAATATACTTCATCATTCCTGGAGCCCCACATGAGTAAACAGCATCAAATTGATTGTCTAAATCCTTGATAACAACGGAAACATTTCCCTTGATACCATAAGAACCATCATCTGTCGTTACAAAGACTTGACCATATTGAGCTAATTCCGTCTCTAAAATAACAGCATTCTTAGTCGCAAAACCGAGAACTGTCACTACTTTCACACCACGCTCATGCAATTCCTTGGCCACCTCAAGCAAGGGAGGAACACCAATTCCTCCACCAACGAGGAGAACCTGGCTCTGCTCATCTAGGTCAGACAAGTCAAAACCATTCCCCTGAGGTCCCATCACATCAAGAGTATCTCCCTGACTTAAGGTTGAAAAAATAGCTGTCCCAGCTCCCTCAATCCGATAAATGAGATGACACTGCTTCTTAACCTTATCAATAGACGAAATTGAAATAGGGCGACGCAAGAGATGGGCATCATCAGGCACACGAAGATGAAGAAATTGGCCTGCCCGCATAGCTTCAACCATTTCCCCTTCTAGGACTAATTCAAAGATTGCTGGCGCGATTTCTTCCTGTGCTACCACCTTCATGGTTGCCAAACGAATTGCACCCAAACGTTTCTTACATGTGGGATTCACGACTTTTCCTCCTTAAATTTTAAGGGGACCAGACAAAGAAAAGACCTTGCTAGTGCAAGGCCTCAGTTAAAATCGTACAAGACAAGAGAGCACACTCAAAAAGTCTCCTCTAGAAAATTGTACTATTCTTTTATCTGACACCTTGTGAGTCTCTCTGGACTCCCCTTAAAGGTTAAATTTTTATTAGTATACTCTTTCAACCAAAAAAAGTCAAGTAGAAAACGAACATTCTACTTGACTTCACGAGATTATTTTTCACGAATGACTTCGACCTTGTAGCCATCAGGGTCTTTGACAAAGTAATAGTTAGGTGCAGTTCCTGGTAGGCCATTTGGCTCAGTCACTTCATAACCTTTTGCACTGTGCTCTTGATGAAGAGCTTCAAGATCGGGTGTACTGAGGGCGATATGGGCAAACCCATCTCCGACCACATAAGGACCATGATCGTAGTTATAAGTCAACTCCAACTCATAGTCGTCACCCTCAAGTCCTAGATAGACAATCGTGAAGGCATGGTCTGGAAAATCTCTGCGACGCAATTCTTTAAAACCAAAAGCATCTTGATAGAATGCAATTGATTTTTCAAGATTTTCTACTCGCAAGCAAGTATGTAGCATTTTTGAAGCCATATTTTTCTCCTTAATTTTTAAAAAGACTGGGACAATCCTGTTCCAGTCTTATCTGTTATTATTTACCAAGTTTTGCTTTAGCTGCATCTGCAAGAGCTGTGAAAGCTGCTGCATCGTTAACAGCCAAGTCAGCAAGCATTTTACGGTTAACTTCAATCTCAGCCAATTTCAAACCATGCATCAATTGTGAGTATGAAAGTCCGTTCAAACGAGCTGCCGCATTGATACGAGTGATCCACAATTTGCGGAAGTCACGTTTTTTCTGACGACGGTCACGGTATGCATAGTAGTAAGAGTTCATTACTTGTTCTTTTGCAGTACGGAACAAGATGTGTTTAGCTCCATAGTAACCTTTTGCTAATTTAAGAATACGTTTACGACGTTTGCGTGATACAACGCCACCTTTAACACGTGCCATGTTTTATTTCCTCCAAATATTTCCTAGAATTTTTTACTTACAGTCAAGCTATTATTTCAAGCGAGTAAGCATTGCTTTGATACGTTTGTAATCTCCTGAATGCACCATAGATGCTTTACGAAGATGACGACGTTGTTTCTTAGTTTTTCCGTGGAAACGGTGAGAAGTGTAAGCACGGAAACGTTTAAGTCCACCAGAACCTGTACGTTTGAAACGTTTAGCTGATGCGCGGTGTGTTTTTTGTTTTGGCATGATTTTTTCTCCTTTATTTAACTTTCTGACAATTATTTTTTGTCAGTCGCTGGCGCCAATTGCATGAACATTTGACGTCCATCCATTTTAGCACGTTGTTCGATGATGGCAATATCTTGAGTTGCTTCAGCAAACTCGGCTAAAACTTTTGCACCAATCTCTTTATGGGTAATCATACGACCCTTAAAGCGAATAGATACCTTAACTTTATTTCCTTTTTCAAGGAATTTGCGTGCATTGCGAAGTTTTGTATCAAAGTCACCCTTGTCAATAGTTGGACTTAGACGAACTTCTTTCACAGTAACAACACTTTGTTTTTTACGTTGTTCTTTTTGCTTCTTCTGGTACTCAAATTTAAACTTACCGTAGTCCATAATTTTTGCAACAGGCGGTTTGGCTTGGGGTTGAATCAATACTAGGTCAACATTAGCGTTATCAGCCAAAGCTTGCGCTTCACTGAGTGGCTTAATGCCTAGCTGTTCTCCTTCAAGACCAATCAAGCGAACTTCACGTACACGAATCTCATCATTGATGAATAAGTCTTGCTTTGCTATGGTTTTCACCTCTTTTGTTTTATTAGAGAAAAACAATAGCGGACTCGTAAATATACAAGCCCGCACGTTATGATAGCGTTTCTTAGAAACTTTTCATCCGTAGGGCCAGGCAACTTAATGTCACAAGGCGAGAAGCTCTCACTTCTGCTTTTCTCAACTTTTATATGATACCAAGTTTTCTAGCCCTTGTCAAGATAAAAAGTTATTTTTTTGAAAAGTTTCTGCTCATTAACCAACCGTTTCGATTTTCCAACTTTTCCATCCTTTAAAGCGTATAGCTCCTTGCTGGTCAGTTCGGTAAACTTTACTATTGATAGTTTCCAGTCGTGTCAAGGTTTCCTGATGGGGGAGTTTCGTTCGATTGCTCTTTCCAACTGAGATAAGAGTAAGCTCTGGTTTGAGTTTTTCTAGAAAGGCTGAACTTGATGATTTTTTAGAGCCATGTTGGCTAGCTTTCAATACATCCACCTCTAAGTCAGGATATTGCTTCAGCATGTCCTTCTCTCCTTTCTCCTCCAAATTTCCCGTGAAGAGAAAGTGCTTATCCAAGAGTTTTCCATACAAAACCAGGGAATCTTCATGATCTCTATCTCCAATTTTACTTGAAGATAGGACTTCTAACTGACTTCCAAAAATTGGCAAATTCTCTCCCACTAACACACTACGAACCTTGGTTTGAGTCGCCTGTAGTTCTGCCACAATTTCCTTCTGTTTCAAACTGCCTTTGGACACTAAAATTTCGCCTACATGGAAAGCCTTGGTCACCTCCAACAAATCTCCAACATGTTCCTTGTCCGTATTTGTCAAAATCAGCTGGTCAATCTTGGCTACTCCTCGACTTTTTAGATAGGGAATCAAGGTTCGCTGGGCATTGCTGGTTGTCGCCTTTTCTTGCCATTTTTCGATTTTCTTATCAGATTCTGCCTTGCCACCTACATCTATGAGAATGGTTTTCCCAGTTACATCCCGTAGGAAAATACTTTCTCCTTGCCCCACATCCAGCATGGTAATTTCATTTTCCAGTGGATGCTTGGTCAATAAAAAGAGACCCACAATAAGTAAGCTGAAGCCAGCTACTCTTTTGATATTTTTCCTCAAATCATAGACTAAAGCCAAAGAAATTAATAGTAGTATCAACAGCCATGCATTGGGTTGTCCAAAGACCAGAGGTCTACTTGCCACCTGCGATACCAAGCGAATAATGTCCTCCAACCATTCAAAGATAAAATTCAGCTGAATGACTGGATAGAGAAAGGAAAGGGCAAATAAGATAGACAAGAGCGGTAAGAAGACCAAGTCAAATAGAAAGGAAAAGACAAAGGTCAAAAGAATGGACCAAGGTTGAAATTCCGCAAAATAGAAGGATAGAATAGGCAATATTCCAAAGGAAATGACTAGACTTTCTCTGGCAATAGCCTTAAGCCCCTCCCCTTCTTTGCTGGTCATGGTCAAGATAAAAGCATAGGCGCAGGACAAGACACCTCCTGCTGTCAAGAAAAAGTTGGGCATGACAATAAAGAGGACAAGGACCGTCAAGGCAAAATTATCCAAGCCCTTAACACCATGTTGAGCCAGTAGCTTTTGCAAAAGACTGCGGATGACCGATGCTGAAAATCCTGTCAGTCCTGCATAGATAAGGGAAAAGGGATAGGTCAGCCATTTCAACTTTTCTTGGGTCAAGCCTAATCGCAAGAGTAGTTTCTTAAACCCGTCCATGAAAAAACCTACCTGCATCCCCGACAAGGCAAAGAGGTGGATAATTCCTAAACTAGAATAAAGCTCATTCATCTCCTCAAAATCTGTGTCCAGATGCCCTAACAAGAGACCTGTCATGTAATTGCGCATAGGGTCTGGAAAATGTGTCTTAATCCAAACCACAGCCTTTCGGCGTAAACTGGATAGATTTTCTCCTATATCCCAACTGCCAACCTTTTGAAGTGACTGGATTTTTTTGATATTGAGAGTCTGGTAAATTCCCTGAGTTTTCAGATAGGCTTGGTAGTCAAAACCATCAAAATTTCTCTGCCCTTCTGGCTCCGAAAGCTTCCCTTCTAGTTCCAAGTCATGAAGAGCTGTTAAGGCTTGAAAGGCTTCTTTTTCATTCTCGGACTGGAGTTTATAATAGACTTGAAAAATGCGTCCATCAGACTTACCACGAAAGGATAGACTATCACCATTGACCTTAATAGTGTCAGATAAAATCCGTACCCTTTCAACAGAAACAGCCAAATTTTGACTCGCTTGACTCTGTTGCCAATTTTGAAACAGAAACCAGAAGCCAAAGATTCCGCAAATCACTAGAACTCTGCCCGCAGATTTCCAAGCAAATTGGAAAAAAAGACAGATTAGCAGAAAAACGAAACCCAACAAAGCAAGATAGGATGCCGAGAAAATAGCGTAGTAAAGCCAAAGCAATAGAAAACTCAGATAAATTAGGGGAATGGGGATGTTCTTAATCCACTGTAACATAGTCTTTTAGCTTTTCTATGGTCTTAGCACCAATGCCAGAGACCTTCTTGAGTTCGTCTACTGACTTGAACTTGCCATTTGTTTCACGATGGTCAATAATATCCTGGGCTCGTTTTCCTCCCAACCCCTTGACCTGCTTGAGCTCTTCCAGACTGGCCTTGTTGAGATTGACCTTCTTTTCCTTGCTTGTTGAAGAAGTCGCTCCAGAACCTGACTGTTGACTAGCTTCTTCTCCCTTAGTTAGAACGTAAACCAGAGCCTCATCACTAACTTTCTGAGCTAGATTGAGCGACTTGCTATCTGCTTGATCTGTCAAGCCACCTGCCTTCTGAACAGCGTCATTGACCCTACTACCAACTGGCAAGTCATAAATACCTGGCGATTTAACAGCTCCCTTCACATCTACCGTGATTAGATCTTGTTCAAAAGGTTCTTCCTTTTCTTCCTTCTTCACTTCCTTTTCGGATACCGAATTTTTGGAAACTGCTTCGACTTCTGCCTGCAAATTCGTTTCCTGGACAGGTGTTTGTGGAGCTGGCTTTAGCAGGAAAAATCCTCCTACAAGCAAGCCCAGACCAGTACAGATGACAATGATTTTATACTCTTTGATTTTCTCGATAATTGCTTCCATATTTTCTCCTCTCTTAGATTATTCGTAAGAGGAAGAAAAAACAGTCGAAAATTTCTTCTCAACTGCTTATTTATTTGCAAAATAGTCTTCCTTGGTCAAGACATAATGAACTCTTGTAACGATTCGGCCTTCTTCATGCTGGTCCATACAAGCATATGGTTCTGCATGGGAAAAACACATGCCTGATTTCTCCATGACCTTTCCAGATGCAGGATTGTCCTTATCGTGAAGGGCGGTCAACTTGTTCATTCCAATCTTCTCAAAAGCTAGCTCAATTACGGCACGATTGGCTTCTGTCGTCAATCCTTGATTCCAATACTTTTTATTGATAATGTAGCCAATAGCTGCCTTCTTAAGAACAGAATCAATCTTGTACAAATCAATGGTTCCAATAAACTGACCATTGCTTTTTAATTCTATTCCCCAGCGTCCCAAGGGATTGGTCAAGTAGAACTGAGCAATGCTATTCTTGGTTTCTTCCAAGCTTTGATTGGTTGGAAATGTGTAACGTGTATTATCCTTGTCTGAGGCATAGGCAAACATTGCTTCTGCATCATCCAAGGTTACAGGTCTAAGCAATAAACGCCCTGTCTCCACTATTGGATACTGAGCTAGTTTTAAAAAGATTGATTCCATATGTTTCTTCCACCTGAACTGCTCTTTTTTGCTATTCTGTTTCTTATTGAACTTCTTCCCGCTCTTCATTTTTAATTGGAGCTGGTTCATAAGCTCGGATAATCTGAGCGACAACTGGATGGCGAACCACATCCTTGGCTGAAAAATGAACAAAGTCAATCTGATGGATGTTCTTGAGCTTTTCTTGGGCATCAATCAAACCGGACTTGACGTTACGCGGAAGGTCAATCTGACTGATATCTCCATTGACAATCATCTTAGAATTAAAGCCTAAACGAGTCAAAAACATCTTCATCTGCATGATAGTCGTATTTTGCGCCTCATCGAGAATGACAAAGGCATCATCCAAGGTCCGTCCACGCATATAGGCAAGGGGCGCAATCTCGATAATTTCACGCTCCATGAGACGAGTCGTTTGGTCTTTTCCCAGAATCTGATACAAGGCATCATAAACGGGTCGAAGATAAGGATCTACCTTCTCTTTAAGATCACCCGGAAGAAAACCTAGACTCTCGCCTGCTTCCACTGCCGGGCGTGTTAGGATAATCCGCTTAACCTGACCACGTTTAAGAGCTGTCACCGCCAAGGTCACTGCAAGAAAGGTCTTCCCTGTACCTGCTGGCCCAATTCCAAAGGTCACATCATGCTGTTTGACACTGTCCACATAAAGTTTTTGACCCAGTGTTTTGACACGGATAGGCTTCCCTGTATTGTCCTTGATAATTTCTTCTTCATAAAGGGCGACAAACTTGTCGATTTCATCGTTTTTGACCATGCTAATTGCAGTCACCACATCTGGCGTACCAACGGTCATCCCGCGATTCACCAAGACCATGAGAGCTTGAATAACCTGACGGGCTTCCTCGCAAGCAGACTCTTCTCCCAAAACTTGGACAATCTCCGTACGAGCATGAATCACCACATCAAGCTCCTCTTCCATCAAACGAAGATGGCGCTCATTGGAACCAAAAAGATGAAACAGGTCATCTGGATGACTCAGTTGAATGTCTATTGAATGTTCCTTCAAATAAAGAACCTCTCTAATCCGTTTATTTCTTTTTATTATAGCAAAGGGGCGGAGAAATTACTAGCCCAAACCCAATGAATCATGCTAGTGTTCTAAGTATTCTTGCCAGATAGCGTCAAAGTCACCTAGGTTAAAAGAGAAACTGGCATGCTCCTCTAAAAAGCGACTGACCTCATCAAAATCGTCTGTATGTTTTGGGAAGGCTGATTCTTCAAAGGCTAGGTCTGCTAGGATAGCTTTGGGACTGTCACTTTTAGGATTGCGCTCAGTCATAAGCCAAGTGTAAAATGATTTTCTCATATGTCTCCCTAAATCAACTCTGTACCAAACTGGTCTTGCTTGATTTTGCCAGCCTTCATCAAGCCACCAAGTGCTTTTTTAAACTGACCTTTAGAAATGCCAAAGGTTGCCTTGATGTCATCTGGAGATGACTTATCATTTAAGGTCATGAAACCGCCATTGCTTTCCAAATAAGTCAAAATCATCTGAGCATCATTTTCCAACATCTCAAAAGAACGTGGTTTAAGGGAAAGGTTCAAGGTACGGTCCACTTCACGGAAACCAATGACACGCACATCTAAAACTTGACCCAAACGTGGCTCTGCGTAACGCTCGCTAGGATGGATAAAACCAAGCATATTATTTTCTGGCAGGTAAACAAAAGTTCCTGACAGCTTGAGGCGGTATACAATGGCTGGCCAGTTTTGATTCTGCATGTTGTTGTAGGCAGGACGAACCAGACGTTGGAAGTCTTCTTGATAGGCCAAGAGTCCCCAGATGCGGTCTTTCTTGTCCACTTCAAGACGGATGTAGAGTTGGTCGCCCTTCTTAGGCCAAAGTTCCTTGAGCTCAGGGAGGATATCAAGTGACACTACGATTTCCTTATCAGGTAGGCCTGTATCCACAAAGACACCCAAGTCTTTACGAACTTCCGTTACAGTTCCCCAACCAAATTGGTCCTGAGTGGCAGTCACTTCTAAGGTTGTCAGGCGGAGTTTTTGCTTCATATCCGTGTAGGCAAAACCTTTGACCGTATCCCCTACTGTATGTTGACCTTCTTCCTTGGCAAGAGCATAGGTTTGACCATCCTTTTGCACAAAGTAAAAACGGTCGTTTTCATCGATGATCAGTCCAACGATAAAACTTGCAAGATTTGTATTCATATTTCCTTCTTTCGAATAAAACTCAGCCAGCAATGCCAACTGAGTTTTTCTGTTTATTTTTAGACTTCCAAAAGTTCTTTTTCTTTGTTAGCAGTCATGTCGTCGATGTGTTTAACAGCATCGTCTGTTACTTTTTGAATGTCTTTTTCAAGAGTCTTCAATTCGTCTTCAGTGATTTCTTTTGCTTTTTCTTGTTTCTTAGCTTCGTCCATAGCATCGCGACGGATATTGCGGACAGCCACTTTAGCATTTTCGCCGACCTTCTTCACTTCTTTAGCAAGGTCACGACGAGTTTCTTCTGTAAGAGCTGGGATAACCAAGCGAATCACAGAACCATCATTAGCTGGTGTGATACCAAGATCAGAAGCGTTCAAGGCACGTTCGATGTCTTTCAATGAAGACTTGTCAAATGGTGTTACCAACAAAACACGCGCTTCTGGAATCGTAATTGAAGCGATTTGGTTAAGAGGAGTTTCGACTCCATAGTATTCTACATGTACACGGTCAAGCAAGCTTGCATTGGCACGACCGGCACGGATAGCACCAAATTCACGAGCAAGTGAGTGGTGAGATTGGGTCATTCTCTCTTTAGCTTTTTCAATAATTGCGTTAGCCATAATCTTTCTTATTCCTTTTCTTCGATACTGTTTGAAACTGTTGTTCCGATATTTTCACCAAATACGACACGTTTGATGTTGCCTGGTTGGTTCATGTTGAAGACAACCAAGTCAATGTCGTTATCCATTGAGAGGGTTGAAGCTGTTGAGTCCATGATACGGAGACCTTTATTGATAACGTCACGGTGGGTCAATTCTTCAAACTTAACGGCTGTCTTGTCTTTCTTAGGATCGGCATTGTAAACACCATCGACACCGTTTTTAGCCATAAGAATGGCATCCGCTTCGATTTCAGCTGCACGAAGGGCCGCTGTTGTATCTGTTGAGAAGTAAGGTGAACCAATTCCAGCACCAAAGATAACGATACGGCCTTTTTCAAGATGACGAAGGGCACGTCCACGGACATAAGGCTCTGCCACTTGTTGCATAGCAATAGCTGTTTGCACACGTGTATCAACCCCAACTTGTTGCAATGAATCTGCCATCACAAGAGCATTCATAACAGTCCCAAGCATTCCTGTGTAATCTGCCTGAACGCGGTCCATTCCTGCTTCTGCTGCAGGTTCTCCACGCCAGAGATTTCCTCCACCGATAACAAGGGCAATTTCGATACCTAAGCTATGAACTTCTTGAATCTCTTTTGCGATTGTTTGAACTGTTTGGATATCAATCCCTACGCCACGTTCACCGGCAAGGGCTTCACCTGATAACTTGATTAAAATACGTTTATACTTGGGATTCGCCATTTTCACTCTCCTTTTTTTATCCTACCTATTTTATCACAATTTCTAAGATTTTTATAGTATCATGAGCAATTCTTTCAAAAAAATTAGACCGTTAAAAATTCCTCTAAGTCAGAAAGAGCACGCTCTGCAATTTTTTCATAACGAGCCTTCTTATCACGGATACGCTCGCCTTCCAACTCCTTGATAATCCCAAAGTTGACATTCATTGGTTGGAAATGTTTACTGTCAGCATGGGTGATGTAATGAGCTAAGCTTCCGATAGCCGTCGTCTCTGGGAAAATAGCCTCGCTTTCTCCCTTGAAGAGACGAGCCGCGTTAATTCCCGCAACTAAGCCTGACGCTGCGGACTCAACATAGCCTTCCACACCCGTCATCTGACCAGCAAAGAAGAGATTTGGTTGTTTCTTAGAACGGTAAGTCTGCTCAAGAAGATTTGGTGAATCCATGTAAGAATTGCGGTGCATAACACCATAACGTACAAACTCAGCATTTTCAAGACCTGGAATCATTTGGAAGACACGCTTTTGCTCTCCCCATTTGAGGTGGGTCTGGAAACCAACGATATTGTAGAGGCTACCAGCAGCATTGTCCTGACGAAGCTGAACCACCGCATAAGGTGTTTTGAACTCTCCATCACGAGGTCCTGTGTAGTCGTCCGGATACTCAAGCCCCACTGGTTTCATAGGACCATAAAGCATGGTTTTAATACCACGTTTAGCCATGACTTCGATAGGCATACATCCTTCAAAATACTTTTCTTTTTCGAAAGAATTGAGCGGTGCTTCTTCCGCATTAACCAAGGCTTCATGGAAATCCATAAACTCCTGCTTGTTCATTGGAGCGTTGAGATAAGCGGCTTCTCCCTTATCATAACGAGACTTGAGATAGACCTTGCTCATATCGATAGTGTTGACGTCGATAATAGGCGCTGCCGCATCGTAGAAATAGAAACCATCGCCATCATTAAGGGCATGAATCTTCTCAGCCAAGGTATCGCTAGTCAAGGGACCAGTAGCGACAACTGTGATTACATCAGTCGGTAATTCTGTAATTTCATCACGAACCACTTCAATCAAGGGATGGTTGACAACTTTTTCGGTCACCATTTGGGAGAAACCGTCGCGATCCACCGCAAGCGCACCACCTGCAGGAACACGTGTAGCCTCAGCAGATTCCAAAATAACTGAACCCAAGCGACGCATTTCTTCCTTGAGAAGACCCACTGCATTTGTCAAAGCATCTCCACGAAGAGAATTGGAACAAACTAACTCAGCAAAATTGTCTGTTTTGTGCTGAGGTGTTGACTTGACACCACGCATTTCATAGAGTTTAACTGGAATACCACGTTCTGCGATTTGGTAAGCTGCTTCAGAACCTGCCAAACCAGCACCGATAACATTGATATAAGATTGAGACACGACACTAATACCTCTTTGGGAGTGTGAAGACAAGGTTCACATTGAAAAAGCCAATCAAACTTAAGAGTTTTCGAGTTTCTTGGCTCAGGCTGAAAAAGTCCCCCGGACTTTCCTCGCTCTCGAATTTCTTGGCTCAGGCTGAAAAAGTTCCCCGGACTTTTTCACTCCCACAAATCTTTCTAATTTTTTCTTCTACTAGTATAACAAAAAAAGGGAAGAAGGCAAACTTCCCTGTTTAGTCATTTTCTTGATTTTCTTCCCAGTCGTGGTAGGCTGCGTAAAGCTGGCTCTTATTCCACTGGTAAAACTTAGCTACTTCCTTGATAGCTTGATTTTTCTTCATGCCTTGCTGGATACGAGTTTGGATTTCTAAGAACAAGTCTTCCTCGTCTTTTTCTTCCACATCCTGACTGGCACCTTCAACGATGAGAAGGCATTCTCCCTTAAGTGGCGTTTCAGAGATGTTTTCCAGCAATTCAGAGATCTTTCCTCTTTGGTATTCTTCATAGATTTTAGTCAATTCCCTGACCAAGACGACCGAGCGATCACCGTAGACTTCTAGCATATTTTCCAATGTATCTGCTACACGATGAGGGGATTCATAGAAAATTTGTGTTTCAGGATAGTCTTTTTTCGAGTCGAAAAATTGCTTTTGCTGGCCTGATTTTCTCGGTAAAAAGCCGTAAAAGATATGTGGCTGTGGCGCTAAACCACTGGCGATCAAGGCAGAAATTCCTGCAGAGGCACCTGGAACAGTCACAACCGAAATTTCTTCCTCAATAGCTGCCTTAACCAAATCATGACCAGGGTCTGAGATACTAGGCAGACCCGCGTCGGATACCTGGGCAATGCTTTGTCCTGCTTTCAGGAAACCAATCAAATCCGGAATCTTTTCCTTGGCATTGTGCTCATGAAAACTAATCTGCTTGGTAGAAATGTCAAAATGCTTGAGCAATAGACCTGTATTGCGCGTGTCCTCAGCAGCAATCCAGTCCACTTCTTTCAAGGTCTGAATAGCTCGAAAGGTCATATCATCTAGATTGCCAATCGGCGTTGCCACTAGGTACAGCTTGCCATAGGGAGACTGCCCCTTAAAACTTTTTTGAATCTGCATGCCTACTCCCTGTACAACAACTCGTCACAGAACATACATTCCTCATCCTGCTCTCTACGTTGTCCATAAAAATCATTACAAACGTGAAATCCATCCCGGTAAATGCGACGGACACTTTCACGAACATGCTTAGCCTTGACAGGAGCATCTGCTTCCACCTCACCCAAGCGTTCGCGCAACTTACTATTTTCCAAGCGAAGAGCTGTATTTTCCTCTACCAGGCTCTTGAGATTTTTCTTGATGGCTTCCACATCGGCCAAGGTTACCAATAACTGTTGGGAAAAATCATCCAGCGCGTCAAATAATTCTTTTTTGTCCATAAAACAGCCCTTTCCTTTCTTTATCGATCATTTTTGAGTTTATATTTCTTTCAAGACAAGATATTCCATGGCATTTTGAAAGCTGACATTAGCTTGCCACATTTTTCTAGCTTCTAACAAATCTTGTAAAATCATTCGTACTCTTGCTTGCAGGAGGTCCTGCCCACAGAGGACTTCAAGAATCCGTAAAACCTGATCTTGTTTTTCCTTGTCATCTGCCAAGTTAGCTAATTTAGCAACCTGCAGATAACTTTCTTTTTTCTTAGCTACTAACCAAGTCAGCAGGCGTTCACTTTCATCGACCAAGGTCCAAAAACTTGCCTGATTAGCCAACTTTTCTGCTTCAGCTCGCGATTGACTAAACTGAGCTAAAAGAGTCGCTTTTTTCTTAACCAGCCCCATTTGTTCTAAGAGCAAGATGAGCTTCTCTTCTTGCTTTTTAAAGTGGAAAATCTGGGTTCGACTACGGATGGTCGGCAACATCTTTTCCTCATCGCTAGTCAAGAAGAAAATGTAAACCTCACTCTGGGGTTCTTCGATAACCTTGAGCAGAGAATTGGCTGCATTAGGATGCATTTTCTCAGCTTGCTCAATAATAAAGACCTGTTGTTGGCTTTCAATCCCTGCTTGAGAAAACTGCCCCACCAATTCTCGAATCCGTTCTGTCTTGATGACCTGATTGACTGGCTTAATCATAGTAACATCGGGAAATTCTCCCTGTTCAATCAGCTTACAATTTCGGCATTTCTCACATGGTAAAACACCTACTTTATCTGTACAAAAGAGGCTCTTAGCTAAAAATTGCGCCATTTCCAAGCTTCCAAAGAAACCTGAAAAGAGGTAAGCATGATTGAGCTGGTCTTGCTCCAAGATACGGACAAAGCGGTCAAACTGATCTGGCTGCCAGGCCTTTAGTTGATCTTGTTTCATTTGGCCAAGCCCATTCTGTCAAACAAGACAGCCTTGGTTGTTTCTACAACTTGCTCCAAAGGAAAACTAGCATCAATCTTTACAATGCGATTTCCTTCTTTATCCAGAAGAGAAAGGTAGCCTTGACGAACTTTTTTATGCAAGTCCAACCCTTCCAAGTCCAAACGATTGACCTCGCGGTCACTATTAGCAGCAATGCGAGCCAGCCCTTCTTCCACCTCGATGTCAAAATAGAGGGTCAAATCAGGTTTGAGTCCATCTGTCGCAAAATGGTTAAGCCAGTCAATGGCTTCAATGTCCAATCCACGACCAAATCCCTGATAGGCAAGAGAACTATCGATAAAACGATCCATAATGACCAACTTGCTAGCTTCAAGTGCTGGAAGAACTTTTTCCACCAAGTGCTGTCTGCGACTGGCGATATAGAGAAGGAGTTCCGTTTTAGGATCCATCTGAGTATGACTTGGGTCCAAAATCACTTCCCGAATCTTCTCCCCAATCAAGACTCCGCCAGGTTCACGGGTCGTCAGCACCTCTACCCCTTTTTCCTCTAAAATTGGTAGCAGAGCCTCTAAAACACTGGTCTTTCCTGCTCCCTCTGGTCCCTCAAGAGAGACTAAAAATCCTTTTGACATGTCTAACTCATTTCTTTTTTACTACTTCTATTCTATCAAAAAATAGGGGTTTGTGACAATCTTTTTTGTCTTCTCATTTAATACTCAATGAAAATCAAAGAGCAAACTAGGAAGCTAGCCGCAGGTTGCTCAAAACACTGTTTTGAGGTTGCAGATGGAAGCTGACGCAGTTTGAAGAGATTTTCGAAGAGTATCAGCCACCATAAAAGAGGCAGACAAAACTACCTCTTATTTACCTAGTTCTTGTGTTCGTTTGTAGGCTTGACCAACTGCATCCATGACTGTTCCTCGAAAAGCATGCGCTTCTAGGCTTGCTACACCAGCGATAGTCGAACCACCTGGGCTACAGACTTGGTCTTTCAAGACCCCAGGATGTTGCTGACTTTCAAGGACCAATTGCCCAGCCCCTACCACGGTTTGAGCTGCCATTTTTAAAGCTGTTTCCCGTGGCAATCCTGTCTGAACACCTGCATCTGCCAAGGCCTCAATAAAGAGATAGACAAAAGCCGGCCCACAGCCTGCAAGACCTGTCGCCGCGTCGATTAAGCCTTCTCCTAGTTCAACCAAGAGACCAGCCTTAGTTAAAAGCTGACAAAAGAGATCACTGTCCTCAACCCTGCAATTAGGAGACAAGGCATAGCTAATCACTCCTTGACCGATAGAAGCAGGAGTATTTGGCATCATACGAATAATTCTGTGTTGATTTGGGATAAGACTTGCTAGTTTTTCTAAAGTCAATCCAGCTGCCATGGAAATCAAAAGAAGACTTTCTCTTTTTTCAAGGATGGTCTGGTATTGAGAAAGCAGTTCAGAAAACTGAGCAGGCTTAACTCCTAGAAAAATCACATCTGCTTCTGCGAAGATTTCGTCATTGCTAGAAGCCTGACCGCCAAAGTCGGCGATGAAAGCATCCACCTTGGCTTGACTACGATTGGCAAGGAGAAGGTCATCGCTCGTCTTGGCCTGCAAGACAGCCTTGGCCAAACTAGCCCCCATATTCCCCAAACCGATAAATCCAATCTTCATCTCTTACTCCCTTATCTGCCCATCACCAGCAACCACATACTTGTAACTGGTCAACTCTTTCAAGCCCATTGGACCACGCGCGTGCAATTTCTGGGTAGAAATCCCCATTTCACAACCAAGACCAAATTGGCCTCCATCTGTGAAACGAGTTGAGGCATTGACATAGACAGCTGCAGAGTCCACTTGATCTGTAAAGTATGCTGCAGCTTCAGCATTTTCCGTCACAATGGCATCCGAATGATGGGTACTGTGGGTTTCAATATGGCTAACCGCTTCTTCTAAACTACTCACAACCTTAACAGCTAGGACATAGTCTAAAAACTCGGTGTCAAAGTCTTGTGCTTCAGCTGCTTGGCCTGAAACAAACTGACTTGCTTTACTATCCAAGCGGAATTGAATTGGCTCCAGTCCAGCTTCCTTACGCTCTGCAACTAGAACTTGCTCCAAGCGAGGAAGGAAACTTGCTGCTTTGTCTTCATGAACAAGTAGAACCTCCATGGCATTGCAGACAGAAGGACGACTAGTTTTAGCATTGTTGATAATAGACAGAGCCTTGTCTTCGTCTGCATCCTTATCGACATAAACATGGACAATCCCTGTCCCGGTCTCGATAACAGGTACGATCGCATTCTCAACCACTGCATTGATCAAACCAGCTCCCCCACGAGGAATAAGAAGGTCTAGATAGCCCTTGGCCTTCATCATGGCATAGCTACTTTCACGGCTGGTATCTTCCACCAGTTGAATCACATCTGGGTGAATAGTAGTCGTCTCCAAACCCTTCTTCAAGGCTGTGACAATAGCATGTGCTGTTTGATAGGCATCCTTACCACTACGAAGAACAACTGCATTTCCACTCTTGAGAGCCAGAGCAGCCGCGTCAGACGTCACATTTGGACGACTTTCATAGATAATACCAATAATCCCCATAGCCACCCGTTTCTTTGTGATAACCAAACCATTTTCAAGATGATTGGTTTCTAAAACTTCACCGATTGGATCTGGTAAAGCAACCACTTCACGAATCCCAATTGCCATTGCTTCTATACGCCCTGCATCCAAATAAAGACGATCCAGCATCACATCTGAGATTTTCCCCTTAGCCGCTGCCATATCGAGGGCATTTGCCGCTAAAATCTCCTCTGTAGCAGCCACTAAGTGATCAGCCATGGCTAGCAAGGCTTGGTTTTTCACCTCTTCACTAGCTGTGTTGATCGATTTTTTAACAGCCTGTACCTGTTCAAATTGTTCTTGTGTACTTACCATAGTTTACCTCTAAAATTCTGTAAAGAGTAGTTGGATTTCAGGAGTAATGGAAATCCAGTCATCACGGTGAATCAGGACACCCTTGGCTTTTTGAGAACGCAACATATCCTCCAAAGCAGATGCTCCAAATTGCACGCGTCCTTTTCCAAGTGATTTTCCACTTTCCTTGTCAAATACTGTCACAATATCACCGTAAGAAAAGGCTCCTTCTGCGTCAACAATACCAGATAAAAGGAGACTCTTGCCATGTTGAGAGAGAGCTTCAGCAGCCCCTTTATCAACCCAAATAGAACCTTGGCTCTGAGCATAAAAGGCCAACCATTGTTTCTGGGTACGAAGTCCCTTCTCTTGGGCAACAAAGTAGGAACCATCCTTAGTCACCTCAGCTGCCTCAATCATGGCATCCGCCTTCAAGGATGAACAGATATAAACTGGAACTCCTGATTCTGTCGCAATAGTTGCAGCCTTGATTTTTGTTAGCATGCCCCCAGTTCCGTTTGAAGAACCTGCCCCACCGGCCATATCAATAATCTCACGATTGATAGTCTCGATTTTCTCCAAGCGTTTGGCTGTTGGATCTGAATTAGGATTTCCAGTATAAAGACCGTCTACGTCTGTCAGGAGGACCAAAAGGTCTGCTTGGACCATGGCCGCTACCTGTGCACTCAGAGTATCATTGTCGCCAACCTTGAGCTCATCAATGACGACACTATCATTCTCATTTATGATAGGAATCGCGCCACGGCTAAGTAGAACTGACAAAGCCTGATGGGCATTTTTATAACGGCGCTTATCCACAAAATCATCCTGAGTCAGTAAGATTTGTGCAGAAACGATTTGGCGCAAGAGAAGATTGGTCGTGTATTCTTCCAACAAAAGCCCTTGTCCTACCGCTGCTGAAGCCTGTTTATCAGCAATCTTAGTCGGACGCTTTTTAAATCCTAAGGCCCCAAAACCTGCAGCAATGGCACCTGACGACACCAAAATCAATTCATGACCAGCTTCGTGCAACATAGCCAATTGCTGGGTAATAGCCTTTACCTTACTACGTGATAAACTTCCATCCTCATTTGTCAGAGAAGAAGTCCCCACCTTAAAGACAATCCGTTTGTATTTCATAGTCTCACTCCGATTCTTCATATTTATCCATTATAACATGAATGACAGTAAATAGAAAAGAGTTGATAGGAAAAAGAAGGCCCTAAAACCTTCTTTTTTACTACTGTTCTGATTCCGATTTATTTGCACTCGTTTCAGAGCTTTGTGAAGTTGAAGAAGTCAAATCTTGACTAGTTGAAGAACTTGTAATACTTTCGTGTTGACTCGTTTCTTTATTTTCAAGATCTTTTTTCACTACTTCATTGGATTCTTTTATTTCTGAGTTGCTTGTATCTCTAGTTGTAGCAGATTTCTCTACCGGAACATCCACTAACCAGGCACCACTTGAATCAACAGTATAGCCTTCTGGTGTCTTACCATTCACAAGTAATTGACCATTTTCTTTCAAGAAGTACCATTTATCCTTGTCTTTAATCCAACCTATAGCTCGTGAACCATCTGTCTTGTAGAAATACCAATCATTTGCCTTTTTGAGCCAGCCTTGCTTCATAGCTCCTGATTCTTCTAGATAGTAATGATGACCAGAAACTTCTATCTCGCCTGTCTTCATGGTACCAGTAGAATCCATATAGTACCAGGTTTCTTTATCTTTTACCCAGCTCGTTTTCATTTCCCCTGATTGAGCAAAATAGTACCATTGTCCATCAATCTTACGCCATCCTGTTATCATATCCCCATCATTTGATAGATAATAGGTCTGACCGCCAGTATTAAGCCAACCAGTCTCCATCTGATTTTCTTTGTTGAAATAATACCAGCTTCCATTGATTTTCTTCCAATTTTTAGCAGATGCACCAGAGTCTGTCAAATAGAACCAACGATTGTTCCATTTTTTCCATTGATTCTGTAACAAGATACCCGTTTGGTTGAAGTAATACCATTCACCCTTGATTTCATTCCAACCAACTGCATATTCTCCTGTAGAGTCAGGCGCTTGATACCACCAGTTTCCATAAGCACTCTTATGCCAACCAGCTTGAAAACTTGGAATCTACTTGTATGAAGTTGAAATATTGACAAAACCATCTTGTCGAATATCAAAAACTGTCGCATCATAGTCTTTGCTGGCTGCGTTAATTCTCTCAATTCCTCGTTCTTTAAGCCAATTGACATACTCACTATCAACACCATTTTTCCAAGGTAAACTATCCGAAGTTTGAACAATCAAACTCGGACTCAAATTTTTAATAAAATCCTTGGTATTTGATTTGTTGGTATCATGGTGATGATTAAACTTCATCAAATCAACTTTTCCAATGAGAGGACCATACTTGTCTTCTGCTCCATGAACATTATCTAAGTCGCCCCCAAGGTAAATTTTCTTACCATTGACTTTTACCACGCTAATCAAAGAATTAGAATTATCATCCCAAATTTTCTTTAATTCACCTGATGAACCGGTTTCATTTTCATAGTTATAGAGTTGAATATCCATGTCCCCAAACTGAAAATGAGCATCTCCTTGTGTGATGTTTTGAATAACTGAAACACCTTTTTCTGCAGCAGTCTGTAAAACCTTATCATAGCCATACAGATTATCCCATAGACGTTCTGAATTAGTAATACGATTATCACTATATTTTTTAAGATAGACTCGGTCAACTGGATAGGTAAACAGTAATTCATCAACATTTCCAATATGATCACTGTGAGTATGGGTCACCAAAATAAAATCAAGTTTTTGGACACCCAATTCCTTCAAACGACGAAAGACACGGTCTGTTAGAACATGCTTATAAGACGTTTCAATTCCTTCTCTCCATGGATAGCGAGAATCACTTCCATCTGGGAAATCATAATCTTCTCCTGTATCCACCATGGCAAAATGTCCATTACTTTCAAGAATGATCGCATCACTGCCACCTTCTTGAACATTGATAAAGTGGATTTTATTTCCTGAACTTTCTTGAGCTTGAACATTCCCGTGCCATGACAAACCTAAAAAAGCGCTCGCAAGTGCTAAACTAGTTAATTTCTTTTTCATTCTTACTTTCTCAATCTCTCCAAGGTTTCCTTAAAAATCTCTGGGATATCTGCTGTACATTCCAAAATCTCACCTGTTCTCGGATGAGTAAACCCTAAAGTCTTGGCATGAAGAAATTGCCCATGCCCTTTCAAAGTCTTGCGAGGACCATAGACTTCATCACCAGCGACTGGATGACCAATATAAGCCATGTGGACACGGATTTGATGGGTACGCCCTGTCTCTAGCTGCAACTCCACTAAGCTATAATCGCCAAAGCGTTCCAAGACGTGGAAACGAGTCACTGCAGGCTTCCCTTTAGCAGTCACAGCCTGTTTCTTACGATCTTTTTCACTACGGCCAATCGGAGCTTCAATCACACCACGATCATTAGGCAAATTTCCATGAACAATCGCCCAATATTTGCGGAGAGACTTTTTATCCTTGAGTTCTTGGGCAAGTGCTAGATGCGCCTCATCGTTTTTAGCAATCATGAGAAGGCCTGACGTATCTTTATCAATACGGTGAACAATTCCTGGACGCAGAACCCCATTGATACCCGATAAGTCCTTAATATGATACATAAGGGCATTTACCAGAGTTCCACTAATATGACCAGCACTCGGATGCACAACCATCCCCTGAGGTTTATTAACAACGGCCACATCCTCATCTTGGTAGATGATTTCTAGTGGAAGATTCTCAGGCACATACTCTAAAACCTCTGGCTCTGGTACATGGTAAGTGACGATATCACCCTCTTGAACTGTGTATTTAGCTTTCTTGACTTGGCCATTGACCAAGACCTGACCTGATTTGATTTGTTCATTCGCGAGACTACGTGATAATTCTGTCAAATCCGACAAAGCCTTATCCAAACGCAGGCCACCAATTTCAATTTTAATTTCCATTTATTTCCTCTTTTAACATTGCAATCAATAAAATAATCACTCCAACAGTCAGATAGCTATCTGCCACATTGAAAATTGCAAAATTGATAAAGTCCACATGAAACATATCCACAACAAAGCCCTGACTCACCCTGTCAATAAAATTTCCAAGACCACCTGCAATGATCAAAGTCAAACCCAAGACCATCCAGAATGAGTCCTCCATGTGTTTATGTAGATACCAAATGGCACCTACCACGACAACCAGGGTAATGACAGCGAATAACCACTGCTGATCTTGTAAGATAGAAAAGGCTGCACCTCGATTTTGCAGGTAGGTCAAACTAACGAAATTGGGAATCCAAGAGCGTACTTCACCCAGTGGGATCTGCTGGACGATATAGGATTTTACCAACTGATCAAGCCCAATCAAAAGTAGTACAATGACTGCCACTATTCCTCTTTTTTTCATGATTTCCTCTTCTGATTAAAATATTCTTGCATGACTTCTACGAAGAGAGTCCCAGCTTGACTCAGCTCCACTTCTTCACGTTTAACATAGACCATGCGATTATCTAGGTTATCCTTGAGACGAATGACTGTAATCCCATTGACACTGTCACTATCTAAAAATCCGGAACCTGTTGCATAAGCGTCCGTCCGCTCCAAAATACCATTCAAAGTAGCACGGTCTGTCACATTGAACATCTGCGAGCTCGCACTGGTATCAACAAAGTTCTCTGAATAATAAAGGTACTCATCTTTCTCTTGAGTGAAACGAACCGTTGGTAGATCAGCTAAATCCTCCATAACCAATTCCTCTTTCTGAGCCAAAGGATGCCCCTCGCGGAGATAAATGTGGGTATGGAAGGAAATCAATTCAATGACCTCCAGACCTAGCTTTTCAACCCGTTGCATAATACCTTTTTTATTTTGATTGTTGAGGTAGATAATCCCAATCTCACTATGCCCTTGCGCTACTTCATCTAAAATTTGAACAGTAGTTGATTCAAAAATACGAAAGTTCTTATAATCAGGATAGCGCTCTGAAAAGGCCGTAATGGTTGGTGGCAAGAAGTCATAGTGCTGACTAGCAATGGAAAATTCATCCTTTTCTTCCTCAGGATTGGCATACTGATTTTGAAAAATATCAAATCCTTTAACCAATTCTTGCGCTTTTTCATAAAATTCCATACCACGACGAGTCAAGAAAGTCCCTGAGCTGGTCCGACGGAAAATCTTAAAGCCCAACTCTTTTTCCAAATCACGAACAGAAATAGACAGACTCGGCTGACTAACATACATCTTTTCAGCAGCTTCACGAAAAGTACCGCTATTCGCAATAGCCACAACATAGCGTAATTGTTGAATGTTCATCTTCTACCCCCAACTTCTTTATCTTTTCATTATACCATATTTTAGAAGTTTTCCAAAAAGGAAAAAAGTCTGGAAATTTTCAAGTCTAAGCGAATACTCTAATACCCCAATACAAGAATTAGAATGATATCTTTTTTCAGTCCTCATTTTATTTCAAACAAATAAAAACAGCAAATCTTGTTGATTTACCGTTTAAAACATGATACAAGAAAACTCTCTAAAAATTTCTTTTATTCTATAAATCAACTAGAATAAGCTTCTTCAACCCTATTCGCTATATCTGGACTTACCTCCCAAATCCCAACATAGGGTTGTTCAATATATTGTTTTTCTTTCATAGTATATAGATAGGCTACACTATCATTTTCTTCATTCTGATGAGAGAATTTGATAATGATGTAATCTTTAACATTTGTCGGTTGATCATTTAAACTTTCTAAAGTTGTGGAGGTGGACTGCTTCTGTATCTCGTCAATCAATTTTGAGATTTCTTCTCTCTTGGTTATAGTTTTAATATCTTCAGAGATTTTTTTCTGCAGGGAAATTACAGAGATCGTTTCAGGTTCAGGAAGAACAAGTTTTTTCTTACTGACACAAGCAGATAAAACAAGAAAAGAGATTGAACAGACTATTATAGTGATAATTTTTTTCATACAGGTTTACATCCTTTCCATATTTCTGCTAGCTTACTAAGATAAAATTATTATATCAAATCTTAGCAATTTTTACAATATCTTATTCCCTTATAAAAATTGTTCCTGTAAAAGTTTTACATTCAACTATTTTATGATTGTAAAATGAAGTAGCCGACAAATTCGCTTCTTACATTGGTTTTTAAAATATGGGTATCAAAACAAAAAAATAGGCTCCCCGAAAACTCGGAAAGCCTTAGTTTATGCTACTTCTAGCTTCCTCGCCTTTATATTTCAAGGCTCGGGATAAAAAGGTTCACTGGACCTTTTTATTTAGCGATTGGGTAAACAGAAACTTGTTTTTTATCGCGTCCTTTACGTTCAAAGCGTACTACGCCTTCAACTTTAGCGAACAAAGTATCGTCTCCACCACGTCCAACGTTTACACCTGGGTAGATGTGTGTACCACGTTGACGGTAAAGGATTGATCCACCTGTTACAGTTTGTCCGTCAGCTGCTTTAGCTCCAAGACGTTTCGCTTGTGAATCACGTCCGTTTGATGTAGAACCTCCACCTTTTTTGTGGGCGAAAAGTTGCAAGTTGTTAAGAGTCATTTTTAACATAATGTTTTCCTCCGTGTTAGTTTTCTGTGATAACTCTGGTTTGGACGAACTCAGAAGAGTTCTCCGATAAGTTTGCCATACCTAAGAAAAATGATTCAAAGAATAACTGAGTCATTTCTCTCTGGTGTGAAGGAAGATCTTTTGGAATTTCAACCATCAGATAGCCACCTTCATCTTCGTTTAATTCTAGGATTGGTTCATAGCCTGCAAATTTCTCAATAGAATTGATAAAGTTAATGGCAAGCGTAGAAACCGATGCACACACGACATCTAAGCCGTATTCGCCACTCTCGGCGTGTCCAGTAATTTCCGCACTCCTCAGCTCGCCATCTTCGGCTCTCTCAAAGACTGCTTGTATCATGTGTTCTCCTTAAAATTAAGCGTTAATTGCGTTGATGACAACTTTTGTATATGGTTGACGGTGACCTTGTTTACGGTGGCTACCTTTTTTAGGTTTGTACTTGTAAGTAACAACTTTCTTTTGTTTTCCTTGTTTTTCAACAGTTCCAACTACAGTAGCTCCAGCAACAAGTGGAGTTCCGACAACAGTGTTTTCACCACCAACAAGAACAACTTCGTTAAAAGTAACTTCTTGACCAGCTTCAACGTTCAATTTTTCAACGTAAACTGCTTGACCAACTTCAACTTTAACTTGTTTTCCGCCAGTTTTGATAATTGCGTATGTGCTCATTATGCACCTCCTATGATTTTTATGGGTTTCCCCGATTTTTTGTGAAGACTCGCCTAGCATCGTGGGACAAACCACTTAAACTTGAATAATCAAGCAACGATGTTCGTGCGGTTGCACAGGATCGTGCATAGTCAACTCTTCAAGTATAGCATATCTCCTATTTTCTTACAAGTAATAACACCTAAAATGAAGCTTTTTCTTTTACTTTTTTCCGCCACGAGGCAAAAAGCATGCTGAGGTAAAAAATGCTCATCATAATAGGAACACCAAGAATGGTCTTTTCATGATAGAAAATCGTCAAATAAGCTGAAAAGACAACGCCAAGGACAAAACTACTAAGTAAGCTAACAAATATGAACCCTTCACGTAAAAAAGGAGTGTGCTTGGTTCGGAAATAATCTCCAAAAGCCAGCATGGTCCGTTTGATATTCCCTGTCATAAACGCGTTATTATAAGCTATACCTGATACTTCTCCAAAAGCAGTTGTCACCAGGCCCATACAAAAGGCCAAAGGCGGTACTAGATAGATATTATCTACAGTTTGCGGTACAAAACCAATAATGATTGATAAGATTGCCAAAGGAATCAGTGACAGAATTGGCTTTTTCACAATTCTCAATTTTTCCTTATAAACAGTTAATAAAAAGACCCCCATCATAAAAGCTAGTAAGGTCATTACTTTGGCACTGGCATCTGACACATTGTGTTGAATGAGTCCCACTGATAGAAAGACGACATTCCCAGTTTGTCCAGCTACAAGAGTGTTCCCTCGCACAATAAACGTATAGGCATCTACATAACCTGCACAAAAAGTCAAAAAAAGCGCTAGCCTCTTAGACTGACGTGATATTTTTCTTATAGGTAATAACCTCATTTTCCCTCCCATTTCATTTACTCATCTCATTATTGTACCACTTTCTTTGAAAAAGGCCTAGTAGCTTATTTGAAATTTTTTACCCTCTGTTGGATAGTCCCGTCTATCTATGTTATAATGAAAGAAGGATTTGAAATCGGAAAAGGAGTAACTATGCTTAAATTAGGTGTCATAGGAACAGGGGCTATCAGCCACCACTTCATAGAAGCAGCCCATTCCAGTGGAGAATACAAGCTGGTCGCAGTCTATTCTAGAAAACTAGAAACTGCAGCAACCTTTGCTTCTCGCTACCAGAATATCCAACTCTTTGATAAAGTAGAGGACTTCTTCAAGAACTCCTTTAATGTGGTCTATATTGCTAGCCCAAACTCCTTGCATTTTGTTCAAGCCAAGGCTGCCTTGTCTGCTGGTAAGCACGTCATTCTTGAAAAGCCAGCTGTCACTCAGCCACAAGAATGGCTAGATTTGAGACATACCGCTGAGAAAAATCACTGTTTTATATTCGAAGCAGCCCGCAATTACCATGAAAAAGCTTTCACTATCATCAAAAACTTTTTAGCAGACAAACAAATTTTGGGAGCAGATTTCAACTATGCCAAATATTCTTCCAAAATGCCTAACTTGTTGACTGGGGAGACACCAAATGTCTTCTCAGACCGTTTTGCTGGTGGAGCTCTTATGGATTTGGGGATTTATCCTCTCTACGCTGCCGTTCGTCTCTTTGGAAAAGCTAAGGATGCAACCTATCAGGCTCAACAGCTTGACAATAGCGTTGACATAAATGGAGACGGAATTCTCTTCTATCCTGACTTTCAAGTTCATATCAAGGCCGGGAAAAACATCACTTCCAATCTCGCTTGCGAGATTTATACGACAGATGGAACCCTGACGCTCAACACCATCGAACATGTCAGCTCGGCTATTTTTACCGACCATCAAGGCAATAAAGTCCAACTCCCTATCCAACAGGCTCCTCATACGATGACTGAGGAAGTCGCTGCATTTGCACACATGATCCAGCAACCAGATCTGAATCTCTACCAAACTTGGCTGGAAGATGCAAGTTCAGTTCATGAGCTACTATATACTATGCGCCAGACTGCTGGCATTAGATTTGAGGCAGAAAAATGAAAACCAAACTACCTACTGAATGGCAAGAACTAAGTGACCAACTCGGTTTCCAAGAATTCACCTCCATTCAAACTCAACTATTTGGGCCCATTCTTTCTGGAGAAAATCTCCTAGGAGTGAGCCCAACAGGAACTGGTAAGACCCTAGCTTACCTTCTACCAAGTCTTCTCAGACTACAAAAGAAAAAAGCCCAACAACTCTTGATTCTAGCACCAAATACAGAGCTTGCTGGACAGATTTTTGACGTATGTAAAACGTGGGCTGAAGCTATCAGCTTGACTGCTCAGCTCTTCCTATCAGGCTCAAGTCAGAAACGCCAGATTGAACGCCTAAAAAAAGGACCAGAAATTCTGATTGGAACTCCTGGCCGTATCTTTGAACTCATTAAATTGAAAAAAATCAAGATGATGAATGTGGAAACCATCATACTAGATGAATTTGACCAATTGCTCGACGATTCTCAGATACACTTTGTCGAGAAAATTACTCACTACGCACCTCGTGACCACCAACTCGTCTACATGAGTGCGACGACCAAGTTTGACCAAGAAAAGATTGCGTCTAACACACGTACCATTGATCTTTCTGACCAAAAATTGGACAATATCCAGCACTTTTACATGCAGGTAGATCAACGTCACCGAGTGGATATGCTACGAAAACTAGCTCATGTTGAGGATTTCCGCGGTCTGGTCTTCTTTAACAGCCTATCAGACCTTGGAAGTGCAGGAGAAAAACTACAGTATCGGGATATCTTGGCTGTTTCTCTAGCTAGTGATGTCAATGTCAAATTTAGAAAAGTCATCTTAGAAAAGTTTAAAGATAAGCAACTAACCCTACTTCTTGCAACAGACCTTCTGGCACGTGGAATTGATATCGATAGCCTAGAATGTGTCGTAAACTTTGATGTTCCTAGAGATAGCGAGACCTACACTCACCGTGCTGGCCGTACTGGCCGTATGGGCAAGGAAGGTTATGTTATTACTCTCATCACTCATCCAGAAGAACTTAAAAAACTCAAAAAGTTTACAAGTGTACGAGAAATTGTCCTAAAAAATCAAGAACTCTATGTAAAATAAAGCCCTCATTGAGGCTGGGCAAAAAGTCTTTAAAATCAAAAACGCATAATATCAGGTATTGAACCTTGATATTATGCGTTTTATTGTGGGAAATTTTACTTCATTTTCTCCTAAAATTGAGTTTTTATCTAGCCTCTTTTTTGTAAAACTACATAAGATTCGTAGTAAAAAAACTCTCCAACTATTTTATTATACCATATAAATTAATAAATAAATAGACTTGTTTTTTTATTTTTTTGACGTATAC
Organism: Streptococcus mitis; assembly: GCF_019929545.1. Lineage (GTDB taxonomy): Bacteria > Bacillota > Bacilli > Lactobacillales > Streptococcaceae > Streptococcus > Streptococcus mitis_BU. The sequence continues at coordinate 32,652 of NZ_JAHZPT010000004.1, read as the reverse complement.
TAATAATAGAAAACGCTTAAAATTAAATAAAAGGAGATTTTATGAGGAAAGTAAATAAGGACATTTTATTCTTAACCGGAATCATAGTTTTATGTTTTGGTTTTTTATTATTTCACATCAACCCCTATTATGCTGGACCCGATGAGACACTGAAAGGAAGAATAAATTTATTCTTTTGGCAGCTATATTGGAGACCTATAGGAACTCTCAGTATCCTTTCGGGTTGCATTATGACTTTCAAAGGATTGAAAAAATAATCTTTTGATCATGAAGAATAGACATTTTTTTATGATTAAATTGAAATTATTGTTTTTCTCTGTTCTATCAAATCTATTTTTCTTAGTCACAACATCTACGGTTTTTGCTGATGTCTATCCTTGCACAAATTATGAAATTGTATCTAATCGTGTTGTAAAAGATATCAACACAGGAGAGTTATTGTCATTTTATACGACTGAACTTAGAGACGCCTATTTAGAGTCTAAATCTACGTATCAGACTCGTTCTAATGCAACTGGTGTTGCAGACTATAGAACTAGCTCCTCTCACTCTTATAAGAGCAGCGCTACATCAGGATCTCTAAGTTCAACTGCTTATGGTGGAAAAGCTGGAGCTACCCTAACTTTAAGTGCAGCTGTTAGCTTTTCTGCTCCTGAGTCTGGATTTTGACTTAGTTTAAATCACTCAGTATCCCATAACGTACCACCCTACACTTATGGTTACATCAGGCTAAAAGCATCTTACATAGTAAATGTTCGTAAACTAGAAGTTAGATACTTAGGAACTAACAAATGGGTTCCAGCTGGTGAAACCTCTACTATATCGAATGTTAGTGTTTGGAGCGAACTAGTCACTTGAAAATAACTTATTAGATGGATCTGGACTTTATCAGGTCTATCTTTTTATTTTTTTAAAAAAAGAACCTTGCAAAGCAAGATTCTTTTAGTGTCTGACTTAAATAATTGTTCTTCTGGGAACTAAATCGAATTAAGCTTCGATTTCTGTAACCATACCTGAACCAACAGTACGTCCACCCTCACGGATAGAGAATGTAGTACCTTGTTCTACGGCGATTGGGTGGATCAACTCAACGTCGATTGTCACGTTATCACCAGGCATTACCATTTCAGTACCTGCTGGAAGTTCGATTGAACCTGTAACGTCAGTAGTACGGAAGTAGAATTGTGGACGGTAGTTGTTGAAGAATGGAGTGTGACGTCCACCTTCTTCTTTAGTAAGGATGTAAACTTCACCTTTGAATTTAGTGTGTGGGTTGATTGAACCTGGTTTAGCGATAACTTGTCCACGTTCGATTTCGTCACGTTGAACACCACGAAGAAGTACACCTACGTTATCTCCGGCAAGACCTTCGTCAAGTTGTTTACGGAACATTTCAACACCAGTAACAACTGCTTTTTGAGTTTCTTCTTTGATACCAACGATTTCGATTTCGTCGTTGACTTTAACGATACCACGGTCGATACGTCCTGAAGCAACTGTACCACGTCCAGTGATTGAGAATACGTCTTCGACTGGAAGAAGCAATGGTTTGTCAGTGTCACGTTCTGGTTCTGGGATGTACTCATCAACTGTGTTCATCAATTCCATAACGATGTCTTCGTATTTAGTGTCACCTTCAAGGGCTTTAAGAGCTGAACCTTGGATAACTGGAAGATCGTCACCTGGGAAGTCGTATTCTGACAATAGGTCACGGATTTCCATTTCAACCAATTCAAGCAATTCTTCGTCGTCAACCAAGTCAACTTTGTTCATGAAGACGATAAGGTGTTTAACACCAACCTGACGTGAAAGAAGGATGTGCTCACGAGTTTGTGGCATTGGTCCGTCAGTTGAAGCTACTACAAGGATAGCTCCGTCCATTTGAGCGGCACCAGTGATCATGTTTTTAACGTAGTCCGCGTGTCCTGGAGCGTCGATGTGAGCGTAGTGACGTTTTTCAGTTTCGTACTCAACGTGCGCAGTGTTGATAGTGATACCGCGTTCGCGTTCTTCTGGAGCAGCATCGATAGACGCATAGTCTTTAGGTTGGTTAACTGATGAAGGCAAGCGACGTGCCAAAACAGTTGTGATAGCTGCAGTTAGGGTAGTTTTACCGTGGTCAACGTGTCCGATAGTACCAATGTTAACGTGTGGTTTACTACGATCGTATTTTTCTTTTGCCATTTGAGTAAAAGCCTCCAATAAAATATATTTTATAGATAGACAGTAGGCAATACAGTCTAACTTTCCTTACTATTTTATCAAATTTCAGCTAAATTGCAAGTGTTTTACAAAGTTTTTGTGAATTATTCTTAATCAACTAATTCTAAACGACACTTCTACTCCTATCACCTAGCTAAACAAAAAGAAAAATCAGGAATTTCCTGACTTTTACTTGGCTAATTCTCTTTCTCGTTCTTTCATTATTTTATGATTTTCATACAAACGTGATAAGAACTTAGAAATTTCTTTTAAGATAGAATAGGTTGGTACAGCGACAATCATACCAATGACACCATAGATATTACTTGATAACAAAAGTAATACTAAAATCGTAATTGGATGAACCTTCATTACCCCACCTACGATTCGAGGGTAGAGGATATTTCCATCCACTTGTTGAATAATTAGCATGTAAACAACTGCAATCAGCATTCTATGCGGATCAGTAAAGACATTGGCGATAATCATCGGAATCAAGCCAATACTTGGTCCCACATAAGGAATGAGATTGGCTAATCCTGAAAAGATGGCGAAGACCAAAGCATATTTTAAACCAATCACGCTATATCCGATAAAGGCCAAACAACCAATAATAATCGCATCAATGGCGACTCCACTAATATAGCGAGCAATTGTTGCATTCAAATTTTTTAAGAGGCCTGCAATATGCAATTTATCTCTCTTTAAAACAGTACGTTCAAGCATCGGTAAAAATTTGTGACCATCCAACAAAAAATATACCAAAAACACAGGGGTCATGATAATAATCAAAATGGTACTAAAGAGAGCTGATAGGACACTTCCGACACTATTGGTAACACTATTTAGGATATTTTGTAGAATATCTACATAGGATAGGTTTAACTGTTGAATAGTCGCTTGAATATCCAAATTTTGAAAGGCTGGATATGTAGATAAATCCACAATCAGATCTTGCAAACGACTGTAAATTGTCTGACTTGTTGCTATCAAACTAGTCAACTGATTAATCAAAATCGGTAAGAGATAGACTACCCCAATAACAAGGCCCCAGACCAAGGCACACAAGGTTAGTAGAATCCCAATGATACGATTAATTTTGAAATATTTTTGTAAAAAGCTAACAATAGGATTGGTCAAATAATATAAAAAACCACCTAGAAGAAAAGGAATCATGATGGTGTTCGCTACGCTCACAAAAGGTGTAATAATTGATCCCATCTCTCTCCATAAGTAAAAGATGATTGTTAATAGTAAAATCTCACTGGTCCAAAAAAATAATTTATTCTTACGAAACATGAGCTACCTCCATTCATCTATTTTACCATACTTTCAAAAAAGCTTCTTTCTTATATCATGAAACTGGGAATATTTTTTTCTTTATGTTAGAATAAACTTACTATGAAAAAAATAATTTTAACTCTATTAAGCCTATCCCTTATTGGCTCTGCATCTACCGTTGCTGCCCAAGATTTTAATATTGCTGCTAAACATGCAATTGCTGTTGAGGCAAATACTGGTAAAATTCTCTATGAGAAAGATGCAACCCAGCCTGTTGAAATCGCTTCTATCACAAAATTGATTACGGTTTATCTTGTCTATGAAGCCTTGGAAAACGGAAGTATTACACTATCTACCCCAGTAGATATTTCTGACTATCCTTATAAGTTAACGACAAATTCCGAAGCAAGTAACGTTCCTATGGAGGCTCGTAATTATACTGTCGAACAACTACTTGAAGCAACATTAGTATCTAGTGCTAATAGTGCAGCTATTTCCCTAGCAGAGAAAATTGCTGGCTCAGAAAAAGACTTTGTGGACATGATGCGTGCAAAACTCTTGGAATGGGGAATCCAGGATGCCACTGTTGTCAATACAACTGGTCTGAACAATGAGACTCTTGGGGATAACATTTACCCTGGCTCTAAAAAAGATGATGAAAATAAGCTCAGTGCTTATGATGTTGCAATCGTTGCTCGCAATCTCATCAAAAAGTACCCACAAGTCTTGGAAATCACCAAAAAATCGTCTTCTACTTTTGCTGGAATGACAATCACTTCTACAAACTACATGTTAGAAGGTATGCCTGCTCATCGTGGTGGTTTTGATGGCCTTAAGACAGGAACGACAGACAAAGCTGGTGAATCTTTTGTTGGTACTACTGTCGAAAAAGGCATGAGGGTTATCACAGTTGTTTTAAATGCAGATCATCAAGATAATAATCCTTACGCTCGTTTTACAGCTACATCTTCCCTAATGGATTATATTTCTTCTACATTCACACTTCGCAAAATCGTTCAAAAAGGCGATGCCTATCAAGATAGCAAAGCTCCTGTACAAGATGGAAAAGAAGATGCGGTCACTGCCGTTGCCAAAGATGATATCTCTCTAATTGAACGTGTTGGAAGTCAATCTTCCCAATCTGTTCAATTCACACCTGATTCTAAAGCAATCCCTGCACCACTTGAAGCTGGAACAGTGGTTGGCCATTTGACTTATGAAGACAAGGACTTGATTGGTCAAGGTTATATTACCACAGAACGTCCTAGTTTCGAAATGGTAGCAGAAAAGAAAGTTGAAAAAGCCTTCTTCTTAAAAGTTTGGTGGAATCAGTTTATCCGATTTATCAACGAAAAATTATAAAAAAATCGCGATTTAAACCGCGATTTTTTTGTTATAAGTTCAGCTTCAAAGTCCTTGATTTTGGGTAAATTTAAAATCAAATTTTATCCAACTGATCCTTCCATCTCATAGCTAATCAAGCGGTTGAGCTCAACTGCATATTCCATTGGAAGTTCTTTTGTGAAGGGCTCTACAAATCCCATGACAATCATCTCGGTTGCCTCAGATTCTGATAATCCACGGCTCATGAGGTAATAGAGTTGTTCTTCTGAAATCTTAGAAACCTTGGCTTCGTGTTCCAAAGCCACTTGCGAATTATGAATTTCATTAAATGGAATGGTATCTGATGCTGATAAGTCATCCATGATAATGGTATCACATTCGATGTGAGAGACAGATTTCTTAGAGTTCTTGTTAAAGGTTACTTGTCCACGGTAGTCAACCTTTCCTCCGCCTTTAGCGATGGATTTGGACACGATAGACGAGCTTGTGTGTGGAGCATTGTGGATCATCTTAGCACCAGTGTCTTGGTGTTGCCCAGCATTAGCAAAGGCAATAGAAAGCATGGTACCACGCGCCCCTTCTCCATCTAGGTAAACAGATGGGTATTTCATGGTTGTTTTGGCACCCAAGTTACCATCAATCCACTCAACAGTGGCATCCTTTTGAGCCTTAGCACGCTTTGTTACCAAGTTATAGACGTTATCAGACCAGTTTTGGATAGTCGTATAACGCATATAAGCTCCATCCAAGGCAAAGATTTCTACAATGGCAGCATGCAAGCTGTTACTTGAATAAGTTGGCGCTGTACATCCTTCTACATAATGGACACTTGCTCCCTCATCAACGATAATCAAGGTACGTTCAAACTGACCAGTATTTTCGTTGTTGATACGGAAGTAAGTTTGAAGTGGAATATCCACTTTGACCCCTTTTGGTACGTAGATAAAGGTTCCACCTGACCATACTGCTGAGTTAAGAGCTGCCAACTTGTTATCAGTCGGCGGTACCAACTTAGCAAAGTATTGTTTAAACAAGTCTGGGTATTCCTTGAGGGCAGAATCCGTATCTGTAAAGATAATACCCAATTTCTGGAACTCTTCCTTCATGTTGTGGTAAACCACTTCTGACTCGTACTGGGCAGAGGCTCCTGCTAGATAAGCACGTTCAGCTTCTGGAATCCCGATTCGTTCAAAGGTTTCTTTGATTTTTTCAGGAACTTCGTCCCATGAACGGGCTGGTTTATCAGATGGTTTTTGGTAGTAGATTAAGTCATCAAAATCAATCTCTGACAAGTCTGCTCCCCAAGTTTGCATGGGCATTTTTTTGAAAGTTTCATAAGACTTCAAACGGAATTCTAACATCCACTCAGGTTCTCCCTTTGCAGCTGATAGTTCACGAATGACATCTTCATTCAATCCTTTTCCTGTCGATAGGACAGGCTCTACATCATCATGGAAACCAAATTTATATTCACCAAGGTCAATTGGTTTTGGTTCTACTCTTTCTTCAGCCATAATATCCTTTCTTTCATTCTTCATTTCTACTGATTCATAAGACAAAAGAAACTTGTCTTACTGATTTTCTTGATTTTCAATTGTTTTCTTCAGGGCGTTCCAAGCTAGAGTTGCACACTTGATTCGTTGAGGGAATTTTGCAACGCCTGATAAGAAGGCTGCGTCTCCAAGTTGGTCTTGACGCTCATCTTTTTGCCCTTGAACCATTTCAGAAAAAATAGTTGCAAGTTCTAAAATTTCTTGTTTGTTTTTTCCTAAAACTGCATCTGTCATCATGCTAGCAGAGGCAGTTGAGATGGTACAGCCTGAGTTTAGAAAGGCGATATCTTCCAAGCGGTCATCTGCATCAAACTTGACAGAGAGATTGATAACATCCCCACAAGTCGGATTGTTGAGACTGATTTGCTCAGCGTCTTCCAACTTCCCTTGGTGATGTGGATTTTTCGAATGGTCCGCTACCACTGCCATATAAAGGCTATCTAGTTTAGAAAGTGCCATTGAAAAACTCCTTTGTCTTTTGTAAGGCATCGACTAGCTTGTCGCAATCTGCCTTGGTATTGTAGATATAAAGACTTGCACGAGCTGTAGCTGGAACGTCCAAATACTGGAGCAAGGGTTGAGCGCAATGGTGACCCGCACGAACAGCCACTCCTTCATAATCCAAAGCAGTCGCAAGGTCGTGCGGATGAAGGTCGCCTAGGTTAAAGGCAATGACACCTGAACGTTGAGCCAAGTCCTGTGAACCATAAATGATCAGTCCTTCAATCGCCTGCAGTTTTGGATAGACATATGCAATCAATTCCTGTTCATGGGCTTCAATGGCATCCATACCAATCTTTTCTAGATAATCCACTGCTGCTGCCAGTCCAATTGCACCTGCCATATTGGGAGTTCCTGCCTCGAATTTCCAAGGTAATTCCTTCCAACTAGCAGATTGCTCGTAGACGAAATCAATCATTTCGCCGCCAAATTCTACTGGTGACATTTGCTCCAGATATTTTTCTTTGCCATAAAGAACACCGATACCAGTTGGACCAGCCATCTTGTGACCTGAAAAGGCAAAGAAGTCCACATCCAAGTCCTGGACATCGATCTTCATATGAGGCGTAGATTGAGCACCATCCACCACCATGATGGCACCAACTTGGTGGGCCAATTGAGTAATTTCTTTGATTGGATTGACCACACCCAGAACATTTGAGGCGTGAGCTAGGGAAACAAACTTGACTCTATCAGTCAATTTAGCTCGCAAATCATCCATATCCAGAGCTCCGTCCTTGAGATAAACATAGACCAGCTCTGCTCCAGTCTTGCGACAAGCTTCCTGCCAAGGAATAATATTGGAATGGTGTTCCATGACAGAAATTAAGACCTGATCTCCCTCAGTCAAGACTTCCTCTGCAAAGCGCGCCACCCAGTTCAGACTGGTTGTCGTTCCTCTAGTAAAGAGAACTTCCTTTGTAGACCCTGCATTGATAAACTTACGAATGGTTTCACGAGCGGCTTCATAAGAAGCTGTCGCTCTTTCTGCCAAGGTATGAACGCCACGATGAACATTGGCATTGTCCTTCTCATAGTAGCGGTTAATCGTCTCCAGAACTGCTAGTGGTTTTTGTGTCGTCGCAGCATTGTCCAAATAAACCAATGGTTCATCGTTAACAATCTGGTCTAAAATTGGAAAATCCTTGCGAATCACTTCTACATCTAACATAGGCTACCCCTTAGCGTTTTGACAATTTTTCTTCAATGGTTGCAATCATTTCATCACGAACTTCCTTGACTGGAATCTCAACGATGACGGATCCAAGGAAACCACGGACAACCAAGCGTTCTGCAGTTGCCTTATCCAAACCACGGCTCATGAGGTAGTACATGTCTTCTGGATCTACCTGACCGATAGAAGCCGCGTGTCCTGCAGTTACATCATTTTCATCAATCAAAAGAATTGGATTGGCATCTGAACGCGCTTGGTCTGACAGCATAAGAACACGGCTCTCTTGTTGCGCATCTGCTCCCTTGGCACCCTTGATAATGTGGCCAATACCATTGAAGGTCAAGGTTGCTTTTTCAAGAATAACCCCATGTTGAAGGATATTTCCGATTGAGTTGCAACCATAGTTAGTTACTCGGGTATCAATCCCTTGTACCTGACGGCCACTTGAAAGAGCTACAACCTTGAGATCTGCATGACTACCATTTCCAATCAAGTCGCTATCAAAGTCCGCAACGACGTTCCCTTCGTTCATGACACCGATTGCCCAATCAATACTTGCAACGTTGCCTAATTTGCCACGACGGCTAATGTAAGCAGTGACGTTTTCACCTAGACGGTCGATAGCCGCAAACTTCACTTGCGCACCAGAACGTGCAATCACTTCCACTGTGATATTGGCAGTTGCTTTGGCACTTCCTTCACCGCGTGACTCTAAACGTTCCAAATAACTAATCTTAGAATTTTTACCAGCGATAATCATAATATGCTTGTTAAACGGCACATCGCTATCGCTGTCTTGATAAAAAATTCCTTCAATTGGTTCAGCAATTTCCACGTTATCAGGAATATAGAGAACAGCACCACTATTAAAATAAGCTGTATGGTAGGCTGCCAACTTGTCATCGTCATACTTAACAGATGACATGAAGAATTCTTCGATCAGCTCTGGAATTTCTTCTAAAGCTGAGTGGAAGTCTGTAAAGACGACACCTTGTTCAGCTAACTCAACTGGAATTTGCTCAAAAACAGTTTGAGTTCCTACTTGAACCAATTTCAAGTGATTATCTAGAGCTGTGAAATCTGGAACATTTACTGATGGCTCACTTTCTGTAATCGTTCCATCACCCAGATTCCAACGGTGGAATTTGACACGCTCAATAACTGGTAATTCCAAAGTCTCAATCTTATCAAAAGCTTTTTGACGGAGGTCAGCCAACCAGCTTGGTTCAGCGTGCATTTCTGAAAAAAGTTTAATATTTTCTTTAGTCATTTACTTCTCCTAAAAGATACGAGGGAATTACAATTCTTCCTTGTAGTCGTAGCCAAGTTCTTCAGCTAGTTTTGCGTATCCTTCACGTTCCAAACGCGCAGCCAATTCTGGACCACCTGAAAGGACAACACGACCTTCCATCATCACGTGTACCACATCAGGTGTGATGTAGTTCAAAAGACGTTGGTAGTGAGTGATAATCATAGCACCAAAACCTTCACCACGCATGGCATTAACACCTTTAGAAACAACTTTAAGGGCATCAATATCAAGACCAGAGTCAATCTCATCCAAAAGGGCAAAAGTTGGTTCCAACATCAAAAGTTGAAGAATCTCATTACGTTTTTTCTCACCACCAGAGAAACCTTCGTTGAGGTAACGCTCAGCCATTTCTTCTTTCATGTTGAGCAATTCCATCTTTTCATCTAGCTTAGTGATGAACTCGCGAACTGAAATCTTCTCATCGTCTTCTTTACCAGCATTCATGGCTGCACGAAGAAACTCAGCGTTAGTAATACCAGGAATTTCTGATGGGTATTGCATAGCAAGGAAAAGTCCCATACGCGCACGCTCGTCCACTTCCAACTCAAGGATGTTTACGCCATCAAACAAGACTTCACCTTTGGTAACTTCATAGTTTGGATTTCCCATGATAGCTGCAGAAAGAGTCGATTTACCAGTACCATTTGGTCCCATGATAGCGGCGATTTCTCCTGTTTTCAGGGTCAGGTTAACCCCTTTTAAAATTTCTTTTCCTTCAATCTCAACGTGAAGATCTTTGATCTCTAATACTGACATGATAGTTCCTTTCTTTTTCAAGACCTTTACAGTTCTTACTGGAAACATACTTGATTTCCCTAGAAAATACGGTAAAAGGTCAATAAATATACTTTTATAGTATAACAAAAAAAAGCCTAAAAGGCTTTGATTTTGTCTAGAAGCTGAGGACTAGTCTTTTCCTTTTAAATGCTGGTCAATGACATCTACAATCTTGCCCATCAAGTAACTAACTCGGAAATTTCTGAAGAGCAAAATGGCCCAAAAGGCTGCCATAATATAGCGACCAGTCATCCAGGCTTCATTGAAAAAATAGGTCTCAGCAGCTGTAAACAGCGCAATGATAATAAATTGTTGTCTATTCATAAACTTATTGTATCATGAAATCTTTCTTTAGTCTTCCTCTACCTTCACTTTATCAGCCAAAAATTCAAATCCTTCTGGAATCAGACTTTCTTCTGCTTCTTTTTCAGTTTGAGAAGATTTGGCTTTGGCTGAAAAGGCTGCGCGGACTTCTTTCCATTCCTCCATGGAAATGGCTAAAATTTCGGGTGAAAAACCTGCTGCCTGACTGAGGATATTGCCAAACATGGTGTTGAGATTGTCTCGTTTCATGGTTTGACCAGCATTGAAGTTAGATTCAAAAGCAAGAATAGCATGGTGTTCATTGGCTGCAACCGGTTGAGAACCAACTAGCAGAGCCTTATCAGGACCTCCAAGACTTTCAATTACCTCTCCCCAGGCATTCTGCAAGCGAATCAGATTTTGACGTGCTAAATCAGGATTTTCGACAGCCTCTTGTAAGATAGATTGAACTTTATTGCGATCCACACGATAGACTGTTTTGCCTGCTGTTGGACGGGTAGGTACTGGACTAGTTGGTTTTGGTACAGTACCCACATTTGCGAGTTCTTGTTTGAGACGGGCAATTTCCTGTCTCAGTGCAGAAATTTCACTTTCAACCGCCCCTGAAAGAGACAGTTCAGGATTAACCTCCGCTAAACGGATGGTCATCATCTCAGCATAAATCTTAGGCTGCAAACTAGACTTAATATCTGCTAAACTGACTGTCGCCAAGCGAATCATTTCAAACAGATTTTCTTGAGGAAGTGCCAAATTTTCTACAAAGACTGGACTATGATGAGTGTTTTCTCCACCTGTTTGGACAATTAACAAGTCTCTTAAATAGTGCAAAAGGTCGGTCACAAAACGAGTCATGCTCTTACCATTGTCAAAGAGAAGATTTAAGCACGCTAGGGACTTTGGAACATCCTGTTGAGACAAGGCAGACACATAATCATCCAAGGCTGATAGACTAATGGTGCCAGTAATTTCTTCAGAGATAGCAGTCGTCAGCTCATTTCCCTGTGTCAAACTTAGGGCTTGATCCAAAATAGACAAGGCGTCCCGCATCCCACCTTCAGCCCGTCTGGCAATGATTTCCACAGCCTCTGGTTCAGAACTGATATTTTCTTTTTCTAAAATATAGTGGATATGTTCCTTAATATCCTGTGTCTTAATTGATTTAAATTCAAAACGTTGCACACGGGATAGAATAGTGGCAGGAATCTTGTGCAATTCAGTAGTTGCCAAAATAAAGACCACATTCTGTGTTGGCTCTTCCAGCGTCTTTAGGAGGGCATTAAAAGCTCCTGTAGACAGCATGTGAACCTCATCTATGATGTAAACCTTATAACGGGCAAGACTAGGAGCGTAGGTAGATTTATCACGAATTTCGCGAATTTCATCCACCCCATTATTAGAGGCCGCATCCATTTCAATGACATCTTCTAAACTACCATCTGTCACTGCTTGACAAATATAGCAGTTATTACAAGGTTCACCACCCACTTGATTTGGACAGTTCATAGCTTTGGCAAAAATCTTGGCTACACTGGTTTTTCCCGTTCCACGTGGACCAGAAAAAAGATAGGCATGACTTATTTTCTCTTGCTCTACTGCTTGTTTAAGGGTCTTAGCCACAACTTCCTGTCCAACCAACTGGGAGAAGTTTTGACTTCTATATTTTCGATAAAGTGCTTGATACATTAGGCTTTCTCCCCAAACATTGTAAAGTCCCATTCTGTCTTTTCAAGCAAAATAGCGACAAATTGTTCCAAATAATCTCGATCCATAGCATCATAATCATCAATCTCTGAAGAATCCAGATCCAGAACTCCAAGTAATTGACCATTCTTAACCATCGGCACAACAATTTCACTTTTAGCTCGACTATCACAAGAAATATAGTTGGGATAAGTTGTTACATCACCAACTAGAACAGTTTCCTGAAAGTGAGCTGCCTCCCCACAAACACCTTTTCCAAGTGCAATACGGATGCAGGAAACACCACCTTGGAAAGGACCTAAAACCAATTCCTTTCCATCGAACAGATAAAAGCCTGCAAATACGGTATTAGGAAAGCATGATTTTAGAAGAGCACTGGCGTTGGAAAGATTAGCCAAAACATTGGTTTCACCTTCCAATAAAAAAGAGAACTCCTCATTTAACATTTGATAACGTGATTGTTTTTCTGATTCTAACATAGAACTATTATATCAAAAAAGGCTTACAGACAAAAGAAAAATCCCTTGTTTAGTAAACAAAGGATTTTGTGAATTTTCAATTTGATTAAAGTTCGATATCACCGAACAAGTCAGCCATTGAGAATCCTGTTTGTGTTTCTGGAAGTTCGAAATCACGTTTTTCTTGACGTTTTGGACGACGTGGACGAGCAGCACGTTTTTCTTCTTTTTGTCCTTCTTCTTGAGCTGGACGCTCTTCAAGAGCTTTGATAGAAAGTGATACGCGCTCTGCATCTGCGTTAACTTCAAGAACTTTAACTTTAACTTCTTGACCAACTTTAAGAGCTTCTTTAGGATTTTCAATACGTTTGTGTGAGATTTGTGATACGTGAACAAGTCCATCGATACCTGGCAATACTTCAACAAATGCACCGAAGTCAGTCAAACGTTTAACTGTTCCTTCTACTACATCACCTTTAGCCAATTTTTGCTCAACGCCATCCCATGGTCCAGGTGTTGTTGCTTTAAGTGAAAGTGAGACACGTCCTTCTTCTTCGTTAAGATCAAGGATTTTCACTTCAATTTCTTCACCAACAGTTACAACTGATTTTGGTGATACGTTACGTTCATGTGACAATTCAGTCAAGTGAACCAATCCGTCAACACCACCAAGGTCGATGAAAGCACCGAAGCTTGTGATACGTGCAACTTTACCAGTTACTACATCACCAACAGCCAATTTACCGAATACTTCAGCGCGAGCTGCTGCTGTAGCTGCTTCAACAACTTCACGACGTGAAAGGATGAAGCGGTTTTCTTTAGCGTCAACTTCTTTGATTTTAGCATCAAATTCTTGACCTACAAAACGCTCAGTGTTACGTACGAAACGAGTATCCAACATTGAAGCTGGGATAAATCCACGAACACCTTCAAATTCTACTGAAAGTCCACCTTTAACGGCACGAGTTCCTTTAACAGTAACAACTTCTTCTTCGCGACCAACAAGTTTGTCCCATGCTTTGCGAGCTTCAAGGCGTTTTTTAGATACAAGGTATGTAACTGTATCAGTATCTTTACCAACTACTTGACGAAGTACAAGAACATCCAATACTTCTCCTACTTTAACAAAGTCATTGATATCTGCATCGCGATCGTTTGTCAATTCGCGAAGAGTCAAGACACCTTCAACACCAGTTCCAGAGATTGCAACGTTAGCTTGAGTCGCATCAACTGTCAATACTTCAGCACTAACAACATCACCAGTCTCAACTTGGCTAACGCTATTTAGCAAATCTTCAAATTCGTTCATCTAAAAAATCCTCCAACAATCAAGTTTTTCTTAAACTTGACATACTTATAATTTTTTTCCTAAGCACCCGCAAGGACATGTTCATATCGTTCACGTCTTTCAATTATAAAAATAAAATACCCTAAGATATTTTGCTTTTTATCTTGATCATTACCTAAGAACTGGGGTAGCTGGATTCGAACCAACGCATGAGGGAGTCAAAGTCCCTTGCCTTACCGCTTGGCTATACCCCATTGATGAAATGGAGAGAGAGGGATTCGAACCCCCGAACCCGAAGGAGCGGATTTACAGTCCGCCGCGTTTAGCCTCTTCGCTATCTCTCCTACAATCAACATGGACTATTATATCATGAAAATTTCAAAAAAACAAGACTTATTTTGCTAAATTATAATTTTCAATCAAAATTTCCACAGCTTTTTCCAATTTTTTATAAAAACTATCGACGTTTCCATTCTTTATGATGGCAAATTGTCCGTCTAATTCGGCAATTTCTCCGATAACTTTTTTACCAATGGTCAAGGTATAACCTTCAAAACTGTCTTTTCCTACATTAACCTTGGCATCCGCTACTTGAATTTCGATTTTTTTATCTTTCTTGCTCATTTCATACCTCTCTTCACTTTTTCTATTTTACAAGAAAATCCCAAAACTAGCAAGAAAAAACTCTACATCGGGCTTGTCCGATATAGAGTTTTCCGCATTATTTAATGTGTTTTTCTAGTTCTTTTTGGTACTTACCATTTGATTCCAATTTTTCTTTTTGCCATTTTTTCAGTGCTTCTTCATATTCTTTTGTTGTAACAATATCTTTTTGCAATTTCATTCCTTTAAAGATATATGGGTCACCCTTAATACCAACTTGTGAGTATGGTTTTGAGAATGGCACGACATTACTTACAACTGGAGAACCACCAGATGAGGCTGTTGGCATCAATAATGAACTATCTGTCAACCAAGCTTGAGCCTTGGCATATTTTTCATAGCGTTCTTCAAGATTTGTCGTTTCTGAATCTGCATCATCCAATAATTTCTTATATTGGTCCAAACCAAGTTTCGCTACAACATCCTTATCTTTCCCTTTAGTAATACCAAGGTGTTTCATAGCAGAACCTGATTTAGGATCCATGATATTCAAGTAAGATGCTGGGTCTTGATAGCTTGGAGCCCATCCTGTACTGTTCAAATCATAATCTTTTTGAGAAGGAACACGCGCTTGAGAAGTGATTGTTTCCTTTTCATTATCTGTCATTTGAAGAACGTCGATGACAACATTTTCAGCACCAAGAGTTGATTCGATTGACTGTTTGAAAGAGTTGCTTTGTTGAACGGCGATGGTATCTGTTTGTTCAACTGGGACATCCAAGTGAATTGGGAATGTTACCCCTTTAGATTCCAAGTCTTTCTTAGCTTTTTCGAAAGCAGCTTTAGCCTTGTCAGGATTGTATATAGAATCCTTACCATCAACTAGCTCAACACCTTTCCATTGGTCACCATAGTTCACCAACTCTGCTTGAGCGATTTGACCAAAGTTTTTACCACCTGCTTGCACAAAGTTGTCAGGAACGAGACTGTTACGAATAATCTTGTCCGCCCCATCTTCACCATTTAGCTGGGCAGCATAAGAATGGCGGTTGAAGGCAAAGTTGATAGCCTGACGGAAGTCCTTATTAAGCATAGCTTCTTTAGTAGAAGTCTTTTGCTCTTCACTTGTTTTCGCAGTTTTATTGTATGACTGACGATTTACGTTAAAGGTGAAGTAATAGCTACTTGAGTCCTGTGGGCTATAAGTGATTTTATCTCCGTATTGTTCCAAAGTAGAAGCAAAGTTTGAGCTACTTGGGAAGAGACGGGCTGTCGTATAGGCACCTGAAGAGAAGCTACGAATCAACGATTCCTGATCTGAACCATCGTAGTAGGTCAATTTGACCTTTTCAATTTTTACCTTTTCTTTATCCCAGTAGTTTGGATTTTTCTCGTATTCGATTAACGATTTAGAAGTCAAGGTCTTCAAGATATAAGGACCATTGTAGAGAATTCCTGCTGGAGTAACTGCTCCATAATCTTTACCTGATGCCTTCAAAAATTCTTCATTTACAGGCAACATCGTTGCTGTGGTGACTTTAGAATTCCAGAAGCTTTCTGGTTTGTTTAGGGTATATTCAACTGTGTAATCGTCCAAGGCCTTGACACCAACTGTAGAGAAATCATTGGTCTCACCAGTCATGTAGGCATCCAAGCCCTTGATTGAATTTTGGATGAGAGAGACACCGTCTGACTTACCGTCAGCTACGTGTTTTAGTCCTGTCACAAAGTCATGGGCTGTTACTTCTGCGTATTCTTCGCCTTCTGAAGTGTACCATTTAACTCCTTTACGAAGTTTATAGGTATAAGTCAAACCGTCTTTTGAGACAGACCAATCTTCAGCCAAGGAAGGAATAACATTTCCGTATTGGTCATTTTCCATCAAACCATCAACCACGTTCCCGATGACATCTGTTGTAGATGTACGAGTCGCTATACTATAGTCCAAAGATGCTGGATCTACTGCATAGACATATGAAAATGTTGTCGGTGCATCTGCTTCTTTATCAGCTTTTCCACAAGCTACTAAAAGAGCTGTTGTGCTCAGGACCACTCCTGCTGTTAAGAGCCGCTTTTTCGATTTCATAAAAAATCTCCTTTAGTTTATTTTAATCTACTTTTACAATCCAACCTTCTGGCGCTTCAATATCGCCAAACTGAATTCCTGTCAATTCATCATAGAGTTTACGAGTCACAGGACCTACTTCTGTTTCACTATAGAAAACATGGAAATCATCACCGTGCTGAATTCCACCAATTGGAGAAATCACTGCTGCTGTACCACAGGCACCTGCCTCTACAAAACGGTCAAGGTTATCAATTGGGACATCTCCCTCAATAGGAGTTAAGCCCAAGCGATGTTCTGCCAAATAAAGCAAAGAATACTTGGTAATAGATGGCAAGATAGATGGACTCAATGGTGTTACAAATTCATTATCAGCTGTAATTCCAAAGAAGTTAGCTGAACCGACTTCTTCAATCTTTGTATGTGTTGAAGGATCTAGATAGATAACATCTGAGAAATGACGTGACTTGGCCAATTTCCCTGGTAAGAGACTGGCAGCATAGTTTCCACCAACCTTAGCCGCACCTGTACCATTTGGAGCGGCACGGTCGTATTCATCCTGAATCAAGAAGTTGGTTGGAACCAAACCACCTTTAAAGTAATTACCAACTGGCATGGCAAAGATAGTGAAAATGTACTCTTCTGCTGGTTTTACTCCGATAATATCTCCTACTCCAATCAAAAGAGGACGAAGATAAAGGGTTCCACCTGTTCCGTATGGTGGTACGTATTCTTCATTCGCACGAACAACTGCCTTACAAGCTTCTACAAACATTTCTGTTGGAACTTGTGGCATCAAGAGACGATCACAAGTACGTTGCAGGCGTTTAGCATTTTCGTCAGGACGGAAAAGTTGAATACTGCCATCCTTAGTACGATAAGCTTTCAAACCTTCAAATGCTTGTTGTCCATAGTGAAGACTTGGAGAAGACTCTGAAATATGCAAAGTTGCATCCTCTGTAAGCTCTCCTTGATTCCATTGTCCATTTTTAAAATGAGCAATATAGCGATAAGGTAATTTCATATAGGAAAAACCGAGATTTTCCCAATCAATCGTTACTGTCATATTCCACTCCTTATTCTAAAAACCTATTTCTTTTATTCTACACTATTTTTCTAAAATAGCAAGTATATTTTGTAATTTTCAGAAAATTTCTTCAATAAAAAGAACCAGCTCTTAGAACTGATTCTTCATTTCACTTATTTAGCTTCAGTAAATACTTCTTTAAGATAAGCATCAAAAACTTCTTCATCTGAAATCGTGTCAGAGATGAAGCTACCGTTACTTGTGCGTTCTGACAGACTCAAGTCTTGCAATTGGTTTTCATAGATTGTTCCTTTTTTTGATTGAACAAGCAGAGTTTGGTCGTTCACATCCACTTCCGTACTGAAGAGGTCACCAACAAAGCCTTGTTCTGCAACTGCTCCTGCTAAGAAGACACGATGCGGTTTGTTTTTCAACTCACGCAAGACTTGTAAGCCACGTTTGGCACGGCTGGTTGCCGGAATTTCGTCAATAGAAACACGTTTCAAACTTCCACGTTGGGTCAAGAGGTAGAAGGATGAGGTGTTACAGATAAAGGCGGATTGGAGGACATCATCTGCTTTCAGGTTCATAGCTTTGACACCTGCAGCCTTAGCACCGACAACTGGAACCTCTTCGATATTGAAACGAAGGGCATAACCATTTTGGCTAATCAAAAGAACATCATCTAGTTTAATCGGAGCCACTGCTACAATCTGGTCTGTCTCGTCTTTGAGTTTAGCATACTTGACTGATTTAGATTTATAGGTCCGCCATGGAGTGAATTCTTTACGTTCTACGCGTTTGATTTGACCAAGACGAGTAGCTGCAAAATAAGTTGTCGCATCATCAAACTGATCCACGACTTCCACATAAAGGATTTCTTCGTTAGTTTCAAAGTTTGTAATGGTCTGGCTCAGATGCTCTCCGATGTCCTTCCAGCGAATATCTGCTAATTCATGGATTGGTCTGTAGATGACATTTCCAAGACTTGTGAACATCAAGAGGTGCTGGGTTGTCTTGGCAGATTGAACAAAAATCAAACGATCGTCATCACGCTTGCCAATTTCTTCCAGCGTTGAAGCGGCAAAGGAACGTGGGCTGGTACGCTTGATGTAACCTGCCTTGGTCACGCTGACGTAGGTATCTTCCTCAGCGATAAGACTAGCTGTATCAATCTCAATTACTTTTGCTGTGTCTTCTAAAGTACTCAAACGTGGAGTCGCAAATTTCTTCTTGACCTCACGAAGCTCTTTCTTCATGAGATTGTACATGGTCCGTTCATCCCCGATGATAGCCGCAAGCATGGCAATCTTTTCACGCAATTCTGCTTCTTCTTCCTGCAAGACAACCACATCGGTATTGGTCAAACGATACAGTTGCAAGGTTACGATAGCCTCAGCCTGCTCCTCTGTAAAATCATAGCTAACTTTGAGGTTTTCCTTGGCATCAGCCTTGTTCTCAGAAGCACGGATAAGGGCAATGACTTCGTCCAAAATCGAAATCACACGAATCAAACCTTCGACGATATGGAGACGTTTCTCAGCCTTTTCCTTGTCATAGCGTGAACGCGCTAAAATCACTTCACGACGGTGGGCGATGTAGCTAGACAAGATTGGAACGATCCCAACCTGACGAGGCGTGAAATTGTCAATCGCCACCATGTTAAAGTTATAGTTGATTTGCAGATCTGTGTACTTAAAGAGATAGTTGAGGACAAGCTCTGTATTGGCATCTTTTTTTAGCTCAATAGCAATACGTAGACCATCACGGTCAGACTCGTCGCGAACCTCAGCGATTCCTGCTACCTTGTTATTGACACGGACTTCATCAATCTTCTTGACTAGATTGGCCTTGTTGATTTCATAAGGAATCTCCGTAATAACAATTTGTTCCTTACCACCTTTTAGCTTTTCAATCTCAGTCTTGGAACGAACAATAACGCGCCCTTTCCCAGTTTCATAGGCCTTCTTGATTTCATCACGACCCTGGATAATCCCTCCAGTCGGGAAGTCTGGTCCAGGCAAGAATTCCATGAGTTTATCCACCTTGGCAGTTGGATGATCAATCATGTAGACTGTCGCATCGATAACTTCGGCCAAATTATGGGGAGGAATATCTGTGGCATAACCAGCCGAAATACCAGTAGAACCATTCACCAAGAGATTTGGAAAGGCTGCTGGCAAGACTGTCGGCTCTTTCTCCGTATCGTCAAAGTTCCACGCAAAAGGAACGGTCTTCTTCTCGATATCCTGAAGAAGGTAACCAGCAATCTCAGACAAACGAGCCTCAGTATAACGCATAGCCGCAGGCGGATCTCCATCCATAGAACCGTTGTTACCGTGCATTTCAACTAGAATCTCACGATTTTTCCAGTCCTGTGACATACGGACCATGGCATCATAGATAGAAGAATCACCGTGTGGATGAAAATTACCCATGATGTTCCCGACAGACTTGGCCGACTTGCGGTAACTCTTATCAAAGGTATTGCCATCCTTATTCATCGAATAAAGAATGCGGCGCTGAACCGGCTTCAATCCATCGCGAATATCTGGCAAAGCCCGGTCTTGAATAATGTACTTGGAGTAGCGACCAAAGCGCTCTCCCATAATGTCCTCAAGGGACATGTTTTGAATGTTACTCATATAGGATACAGAGCCCGTAAAATACCAAGTGAAAATAGAAAATTCTTGAAGTAAGCAAGCTCACAAGAGAATTTATCTTTTTCACCTAGCATTTAGGGCGTGTTCAACTCCTTTCAAAGAATGTAGAGTATGTGTAATAATAAAAGGGTGTAGAAAGGATTAGTCCTGTGTTCAGTAACATTCAGTAACCAAACGACCCTTTCTGTAGTTTAAAATACGTTGCATAATTATTTAGTGATTAGGAAGTTTCTCCTCAGCATATCTCATCATCTTCTCAGCCACTTCCTTATCGTAGGCAAAGCCCATCTTTTGAGCAAGTATTTGAGCTTCTCTGTGGAAAAGTTGCATCGTAGCAAACAATGACTGAGTAAGTTTCTCTACACTTGAAAAATCAAGCAGAGCTGAGAATTCCTTCTCTTTCTCTTTCTCTGTAGGCAAATACTGGAAAAGATACTTGTAATTCTTACCGATGTCGACCTTTCCCCTATCACTTGCAACCTGCCAAGCTAAGATTTTCAGGAGTTCTTGTTGACAAATGCCATAGAGATGATCGGTCGCATAAATAACTTGCTTACGACAGATTCCTTTGACCACATAGGCGGAAACCCACCAAAATTCATTGCAGGCTTTTTCGAAATCTATCTGACTAGCTGGATTCGTCCAGTAACGTTGAGGATTTGGAGAATAAGGCGCAAACAAGCCCTTAGGGTCCTCTAACACCGTGAAATCCGCTTCGCTTTCTATCCACTCCTTGATATACTCTTTAGGACATAGAGTCAAATCAATCCTATTGCCATCTTCAAAGAGCATGAGGTATAGACGACGTTGACCAAGACCAACTTCTTGCTCAATAATGCGTTTGCCAAACTGGTCCAACCAAGATAAATCTGTAATCAGCTCGTCCAGATTCTCTACAACATAGACTACGTCATAGTCTTGAAATTCATCTTTTGAGGCTTTTGTATCAGTCCGTGAACCAGACATAGCGACAGCCGCGACTTGTAAGGTTTCAGCAGTCTTTAAAATTACATCGAGCATTTCTGTTTCAGTTCTCATGTTTATACCCATTCATTAAAAACTAACTTAAAACACTGTCGCTTCTTCCAGCGTAAACTTGACATTGTCTTCAATCCACTTACGTCGTGGTTCGACCTTGTCACCCATGAGGACATTGACGCGACGTTCTGCGCGTGCTAGGTCTTCGATAGTGACACGGATAAGGGTACGCGTTTCTGGGTTCATAGTTGTTTCCCAGAGCTGGTCCGCATTCATCTCACCAAGACCTTTATAACGTTGGAGGGTAGCACCTTTACCAAATTGTTTGCGGAGTTCTTCTAGTTCTCCGTCCGTCCAAGCGTAGGCCACTTCTTCTTTCTTGCCTTTGCCTTTGGACATCTTGTAAAGAGGCGGAAGGGCGATATAGACGTGACCTGCCTCGACTAGAGGACGCATGTAACGGTAGAAAAATGTCAAGAGCAAGGTCTGGATATGGGCACCATCGGTGTCCGCATCGGTCATGATAATGATCTTATCATAGTTGGCATCTTCAATGGAGAAGTCTGCTCCAACACCCGCACCTATAGTATAAATCATGGTATTGATTTCTTCATTTTTGAGAATATCCGCCATCTTGGCCTTGGCTGTATTGATAACCTTACCACGAAGGGGCAAGATTGCCTGGAACTTGCGGTCACGGCCTTGTTTGGCAGAACCACCGGCAGAGTCCCCCTCGACTAGATAGAGTTCATTCTTAGCAGGATTCTTGGACTGGGCTGGGGTCAATTTCCCAGATAATAAGCCCTTGTCTTTTTTATTTTTCTTCCCATTTCGGCTCTCATCACGCGCCTTACGTGCTGCTTCACGAGCATCACGGGCCTTGATAGCCTTACGGATAAGGTTAGAAGCCAATTCCCCATTTTCCATAAGGAAAAAGGTCAACTTATCCGCCACAATTCCATCCACAACGGGACGAGCAAGAGGGCTTCCTAGCTTGTCCTTGGTTTGACCCTCAAACTGCAAATGTTCTTCAGGGACTAGAATAGAGAGGACAGCCGCTAGCCCCTCACGATAGTCTGACCCTTCAAGGTTTTTATCTTTTTCCTTGAGAAGCCCCGTCTTACGCGCATAGTCATTCATAACCTTGGTAATAGCGGACTTGAGTCCTGTCTCGTGCGTTCCACCGTCCTTGGTGCGAACGTTATTGACAAAGGATAGAATGTTATCTGAAAATCCGTCATTGTACTGGAGGGCCACTTCCACCTGGAAACCATTGTCTTCACCTTCAAAGTACAGAACCGGTGTCAAGGTTTCCTTGTCTTCGTTGAGGTAAGAAACAAAGTCCTGCACCCCGTTCTCATAGTGGAATTCAATCGCTTCATCTGTTCGCTTATCTGTCAGAGACAAGGTCACATTTTTTAAAAGAAAGGCTGATTCATTAAGACGCTCTGAGATGGTATTGTACTTGAAATCTGTCGTAGAGAAGATCGTCGCATCAGGCATAAACGTAACCTTTGTACCTGTCTTAGACTTAGGCGCTGTACCGATTTTCTTCAAAGTCGTAACAGGTTTTCCGCCATTTTCAAAACGTTGCTTATAGATTGCACCATCGCGAGTGATTTCAACTTCTAGCCAACTTGAAAGAGCGTTTACAACGGAAGATCCAACCCCGTGGAGACCACCAGAAGTTTTATATCCTCCTTGACCGAATTTCCCTCCGGCGTGAAGAATGGTAAAGATAACCTCAACTGTTGGAATTCCCATCGCGTGCATACCAGTTGGCATTCCACGTCCGTGGTCTTGTACCGTTAAACTTCCATCTTTATTAATGGTCACATCAATACGATCGCCAAACCCAGACAGGGCTTCATCGACCGCATTATCGACGATTTCCCAGACTAGGTGGTGGAGCCCAGCGCCATCGGTCGATCCGATATACATCCCTGGACGTTTTCGGACCGCATCCAACCCTTCTAGCACCTGAATTGCATCATCATTATAATTGTTAATATTGATTTCCTTTTTTGACACAAGGAACCTCCTATTCGTTCATCTTTACTATTCTACAGGTTTTCCAAGGATTTTGCAAAATTTTTCTTTCTCCGGTGTGACAATTTCAGAAGAGATTCTCTGCCTTTCTTCTCCATTTCATGATATAATAGGAGTATGATTACAATAGTTTTATTAATCCTAGCTTATCTGCTGGGTTCGATTCCGTCTGGTCTCTGGATTGGACAAGTATTCTTTCAAATCAATCTGCGTGAACATGGTTCTGGAAATACCGGAACAACCAATACCTTCCGCATTTTAGGCAAGAAAGCTGGTATGGCAACCTTTGTGATTGACTTTTTCAAAGGAACCCTAGCAACACTTCTTCCGATTATGTTTCATCTGCAAGGCGTTTCGCCTCTCATCTTTGGACTTTTGGCTGTTATTGGTCATACCTTCCCTATCTTTGCAGGATTTAAGGGAGGCAAGGCTGTCGCAACTAGTGCTGGAGTGGTTTTCGGATTTGCACCTGTCTTCTGTCTCTATCTAGCAGTTGTTTTCTTTGGAACCCTCTATCTTGGTAGTATGATTTCACTATCTAGTGTCACAGCATCTATCGCGGCTGTTATCGGGGTTCTACTTTTTCCACTTTTTGGTTTTATCCTGAGCAACTATGACCCTCTCTTCATCGCTATTATCCTAGCACTTGCTAGTTTGATTATCATTCGTCATAAGGATAATGTCGCTCGTATCAAAAACAAGACTGAAAATTTAGTCCCTTGGGGATTGAACCTAACCAACCAACATCCTAAAAAATAAAACGCCAGTTCATTCTGAACTGACGTTTTTTATATGCTTATTTTGATTTGATATAGTTGATACCATCTGCTTTTGGTGCGACTGCTTTTCCAAAGAAAGCTGCCAAGACAAGAATTGTCAAAACATAAGGTGCGATTTGAAGATAAACCGCAGGCACTCCTTGTAGGAATGGCAATTGAGATCCGATAACAGCCAAACTTTGTGAAAGTCCAAAGAAGAGACTAGAAAGCATGGCTCCGATTGGATTCCATTTTCCGAAGATCATCGCAGCAAGGGCGATAAATCCAGGTCCAACAATAGTTGTCACTGAAAAGTTAACTGAGATTGATTGAGCATAAATCGCTCCGCCAATTCCACCTAGGAAACCTGAAATAATAACCCCTAAATATCTCATCTTGTATACATTGATTCCCAAAGTGTCCGCTGCTTGAGGGTGTTCACCGACAGAGCGGAGACGAAGACCAAATCGAGTCTTGAAGAGGATAAACCAAGCAAGGAATGAGAAAGCAATGGCCAGATAACCAAGTAGACTAGTTGACTTGAAGAAGATATCACCAATCACTGGGATATTTGCCAAGACTGGGAAATCAAAGCGTCCAAAAGTCTGACTTAGGTTGTCGGTTTGTCCTTTGTTATAAAGGACTTTCACTAAGAAAACAGCCAAGGCTGGCGCCATCAAGTTTAAGACAGTACCGCTGACAACATGGTCTGCACGGAAATGAACCGTCGCTGCTGCGTGGATGATGGAGAAGAGACCTCCAACAAATCCTGCTACAAGCAAGGATAGCCATGGAGTTGCTGCTCCAAATTGTTCTGCAAATTCAAGGTTAAAGACAACTCCAGAAAAGGCACCCATAACCATAATGCCTTCAAGGCCGACGTTTACCACACCACCACGTTCAGAGAAAACACCACCGATACTTGTAAAGATGAGGGGCGCTGAGTAAATCAGCATAGAAGACACCAAGAGGGTGAGCAAGGTTGTAATAGACATCTTTACTTACCTCCTTTAACTTGTTTTTTCGGTTTGACAAAGCGTTCGATAAGGTAATGAACACTGACAAAGAAGATAATAGACGCTGTTACAATGCTGACAAGCTCAGACGGTACCTGCGCTGCATTCATACCAGGGGCTCCAACTTGGAGAACACCAAATAGGAAGGCTGCAAAGAGAATACCAATTGGTGAGTTGGCCGCAAGCAGACTAACCGCCATCCCGTTAAATCCGACAGCCAATGACGCCCCTTGAACATAGACATTCTGGAAGGTTCCAAGTCCTTCAACAGCTCCCCCAAGACCTGCCAAGGCACCTGAGATAATCATTGAGAGGATAATCGTTCGTTTGGCAGAAATACCAGCATATTCTGAAGCATGTGGATTAAGGCCAACCGCACGGATTTCAAAACCAAGAGTCGTTTTCTTGAGCATGAACCAAATAACTGCAACGGCAATGATGGCAAAGAAAATACCAATATTCATCCGTGAGTTACCAGTCAACTCAGCTAACCAAGGTGTCTGGTAGGTTGCATTAGCCCCAACACGAATGGTCGAATCTGTACTTTGCATGAAGTCTTTAGGGAAGGCATGGATAAAGGCATTTCCTACATACAAGACGATGTAGTTCATCATGATGGTCACAATGACCTCTGACGTTCCTAAATAGGCTCTAAGAATACCTGGAATCGCTCCGACAATCCCACCAGCAATCAAGGCAATCACGATAGTTGCTAGAATCATCAAGGGACGTGGCATATCTGGATGCGACAGGGCAAACCAACCACTGAGAATCCAACCTGCCAAAGCCTGACCAGGAAGCCCGACGTTAAAGAAACCTGCACGACTGGCAACGGCAAAACCAAGACCAATCAAGACCAAAGGCCCCATAGCACGGAAGATTTCTCCAATCCCACGCAGACTACCAAAGGCTGTGTAGAACAATTCTTCGTAGCCCCAAATAGCATCATAACCAAAGATCCACATGACAATGGCTCCAAGTAAAATTCCTAGGAAGACAGAAATCAAGGGAACCGAAATTTGTTGTAATTTTTTAGACATCACTCTTCTCCTTTCCCAAGTTTCCACCAGCCATCAAGACACCAAGTTCTTGTTTATTGGTTGTTTCTGGTGATACAATACCTTGAATCTTACCATCATGGATAACGGCAATACGGTCTGAGACGTTTAAAATCTCATCTAGTTCAAAGCTGACAACTAGAACAGCCTTCCCATTATCACGCTCTTCAATCAAGCGTTTGTGGATATATTCAATGGCACCGACATCCAACCCACGAGTTGGCTGGCTGACGATAAGGAGATCAGGATCTCGATCAATTTCACGAGCAATAATTGCTTTTTGTTGATTTCCTCCTGAAAGTGCAGCTGCAGGAACAATTTCACTAGCAGCACGAACATCAAACTCTTCCATTAGCTTTTTAGCATAAGAAGTAATATTTGAATAGTTCAAAATTCCATTTTTACTATGTGGTTCTTTGTAATAGGTTTGAAGGGCAATATTTTCAGAAATCATCATTTCCAAAATCAAGCCATCACGGTGACGGTCTTCTGGAACGTGCCCAACACTCAACTCCGTAATCTGACGTGGGTGCAATCCTACAATTGAATCTCCTTTTAGCTCAATACTACCAGATTCAACCTTGCGAAGACCTGTAATGGCTTGAATCAGTTCAGACTGACCATTTCCATCAATCCCTGCAATACCAACAATCTCTCCAGCACGAACATCCAAGGACAGATTTTTCACAGCTGGAACACCGCGGTTTTCATTGACCACCAAATCTTTGATAGACAAGACCACTTCTTTTGGTTGAGAGACTTGCTTCTCTGTTTTAAAGGAAACAGAACGACCTACCATCATTTCTGCCAAATCAGCATTAGTAGCCCCTGCGATTTCTACAGTTTCAATTGATTTCCCACGACGGATAACTGTAACGCGGTCAGAAACTGCTCGAATCTCGTCCAACTTGTGGGTAATCAAGATAATTGATTTTCCTTCTTTGACAAGATTTTTCAAAATAGCCATCAACTCATCAATTTCTGATGGAGTCAAGACAGCCGTTGGTTCGTCAAAAATAAGAATATCAGCTCCCCGATAAAGGGTTTTTAAAATTTCTACACGTTGTTGGGCTCCAACCGAGATGTCTGCCACCTTGGCAGAAGGGTCCACAGCTAAGCCATAACGTTCAGAAAGAGCCTTGATTTCTTTGCTAGCTCCAGCGATATCTAGCACACCATTTTTAGTCAATTCACTTCCTAAAATAATGTTTTCAGCCACCGTGAAAGCCTCTACCAACATAAAGTGCTGGTGAACCATTCCGATTCCCAAGCCAGCTGCTTTAGATGGGGAGTCAAGGTTGACAACTTGACCGTTGACCGCGATTTCACCACTAGTTGGTTCAAGAAGGCCTGCTAACATGTTCATGAGCGTGGACTTACCAGCCCCATTTTCTCCTAAAAGTGCATGAATTTCACCTTTTCGTAGGTGCAGGTTGATTTTGTCGTTGGCAACAAATTCACCAAACACCTTGGTAATATCACGCATCTCAATGACATTTTCGTGTGCCATGTGCTCTTCCTTTCAGAGTCTTATTTTATTTCAATAAAACTTGCTAGTTTGTCTAGTAGCAAGCTTTACTGAGACAAAATGACTTTGTCTCAACTCTTAAAAAGCGGCCGATGGCCGCTTCCTAAGAAATAACTTCCATCCATTATTTTGCAGGAACTTTTACGCTTCCATCAAGGATTTTAGCTTTTGCATCTTCAACGGCTTTTTTACCTTCTTCAGAAAGGTTAGTTGTTACCAAGTCAACCCCTTTATCTTTCAATGAGTAAACGATCACTTGACCGCCAGGGAATTCACCTTTTTCTGCCTTGTTAGAAATATCTTTTACAGTTGTACCAACTTGTTTCAAAGTAGATGCAAGAACAAAGTTTGATTCTTTGCCATCTTTAGAAGTGTATTTACCTTCTGCTTCTTGGTCACGGTCAACACCGATAACCCAAACTTTTTCATTTTCAGGACGGCTTTCGTTGAGTGATTTTGCTTCTGCAAAGACACCAGCACCTGTACCACCAGCTACTTGGTAAACAATATCTGCACCGGCTGCGTATTGTGCAGCTGCAATTGTTTTACCTTTAGCAGCATCACCAAATGAACCAGCGTAGTCAACTTGGACTTTGATAGATGGGTCTACTGACGCAACACCAGCTTTGAATCCTGCTTCAAAACGAGAGATAACTTCTGACTCCTGCCCACCTACAAAACCAACTTGTTTTGTCTTAGTTGTTTTTGCTGCAGCTACACCTGCAAGGTAACCTGACTCATTATCAGCGAAAGTTACGCTCGCAACATTCTTTTGATCTTTAATCACATCATCAATCAAGACATAGTTCAAATCAGTGTGCTCTGCTGCTGCATCTTTAACTGCATTGTGAAGGGCAAAACCAACACCGAAGATTAGGTTGTAACTTCCAGCCGCTTGTTGCAAGTTGTTAGCGTAGTCAGCTTCACTTGTTGATTG
This sequence comes from Streptococcus mitis, assembly GCF_019929545.1. Taxonomy (GTDB): domain Bacteria; phylum Bacillota; class Bacilli; order Lactobacillales; family Streptococcaceae; genus Streptococcus; species Streptococcus mitis_BU. The sequence continues at coordinate 4,055 of NZ_JAHZPT010000004.1, read as the reverse complement.
GAAGTAAGTGAAACCGTTATCTTTTGAAAGATTGTGTTCTTTACCCCAAGCCTGCAAACCTTCCCAAGCTGATTGGTTGAATGATTTGTCATCAACACCACCAGTATCAGTGACGATTGCTGCTTTTGTCTTCACATCAGAAGATGAATCTGCCTTACGAGAAGAGCGGTTACCACATGCAGCAAGTCCAACTGCTGCCACTGCAACTAGACCAAGGCCTAGCCATTGTTTCTTGTTCATTACTGAACCTCCTAAATAAGATGTGCAACGATGTTGCAAGTATGGATTGGTTGGCCACAAGGACCGTGCCACTCAGAGAGCGACTCAGACTAATTTAAGTCTGTAAAAGAGTATGGAAGTAATTCCCCGACCGTCATCTCGACCGTCGATTTATCTTTTGCGACTAAGGTCACTTTTAGATCTTGTTCAAAAAATTCAGCCATCACTTGGCGACAAGCACCACATGGCGAAATTGGTTTTTCAGTCTCTCCATAGACAATCAATTCTGAAAATTCTCTTTGGCCTTCAGAAACTGCTTTAAAAATCGCTGTACGTTCCCCACAGTTGGTCAAAGAATAACTAGCATTCTCGATATTGACACCTGTATAAATACTACCATCTTTTGCGACTAGAACAGCTCCGACAGGAAAGTGAGAATAGGGGACATAGGCATGTTTGCTGGTTTCAATTGCCAGTTCAATCAACTCAGTAGTCGCCATCAGCCAATTCTCCTTTTAAAATGGCTACCCCAGCTGACGTTCCGATACGGGTCGCACCTGCTTCCACAAAGGCAAGAGCATCTGCATAAGAACGAGCTCCACCAGCAGCCTTGACTCCCATATCAGGTCCAACTGTTTCACGCATTAATCTAACATCTGCTACCGTAGCGCCACCAGTTGAAAAGCCAGTTGAAGTTTTTACGAAGTCAGCTCCTGCTTTTTGGGCTAATTGGCAAGCCACAACTTTTTCTTGGTCTGTCAGAAGGGAAGCTTCAATAATGACTTTCACTAACTTGTCACCACTTGCTTCTACTACTGCGCGAATATCCGACTCAACCAAATCAAGATTACCTGTTTTGAGAGCTCCAACATTGATCACCATATCAATCTCATCTGCACCATTTTGGATAGCTTCTTTTGTTTCAAATGCTTTCACAGCTGAAGTTGTTGCTCCCAAGGGGAAACCTACTACTGTGCAGACCTTGACATCTGTGCCTTCAAGCCCTTTTTTAGCATGTTCAACCCAGGTCGGATTAACGCAAACACTAGCAAAATCATACTCTCTAGCTTCAGACAACAAACAATCAATTTGATTTTCTGTCGCATCTTGTTTCAAAAGTGTATGATCGATATATTTATTTAATTTCATATTCGGATTCTCCTGCAGTTTATGAGATTATTTCTATGATTTCTCGTAAACTTTGCACGCTATCATTTATTTTAACATATTTTTGAAAATCTGTAACTAGCTGAGGAGAAATTTTTCCATTTGTATATACTTTTGCAACAATTTCTCCCTTTTGAACGGAATCTCCAACTTTCTTTTCAAAAACAATTCCTGTTTCATAGTCCAAGACAGCAGACTTGACTGCACGGCCTGCCCCCAGTCTCATAGCATAAAGTCCAAATTCCATAGCTGGAAGAGCTGAAATGACACCCGTTTCCTGGGCAGGGATTTCCACCACATGGGCTACATTTACAGGACGATAGAGGTCTTCCAAGTCTCCACCTTGGGCTTTGACCATTTCCTCAAACTTAGCCAGTGCCTTACCATTCTCAAGATGTTGGTGAACTTCTTCAACTGTCTTGTTTACATTTGCTAAACCAAGCATAATTTGAGCCAACTCACAGATGAAGTGGGTAATATCCTGACGGCCTTGACCTTGTAAAATCTCCAGTGCTTCAAGGATTTCCAGACGATTTCCAATCGCTCGTCCCAAGGGCTGGCTCATGTCCGTAATCACTGCTACCGTCTTTCGACCAACTGCCTTACCAAGATCCACCATGGTTTGAGCCAATTCTCGCGCTTCATCAACCGTCTTCATGAAGGCACCCTCACCGACAGTTACGTCTAGCAAAATAGCATCCGCTCCTGCCGCGATTTTCTTGCTCATCACCGAACTCGCAATCAAAGGAATCGTGTCGACAGTTGCGGTCACATCACGGAGGGCGTAGAGAAGCTTGTCAGCCTTAACCAGTTGGTCTGATTGCCCAATGACAGATACACCAATGTCCTGTACCTGACGAATAAAATCCTCTTGACTACGTTCTACTTGATAGCCCTTAATGGACTCCAATTTATCAATTGTTCCACCCGTATGGCCGAGACCACGACCACTCATTTTGGCTACAGGCACACCAAAGCTAGCAACAAGAGGAGCTAAAATCAAGGTCACCTTATCACCAACACCACCCGTAGAATGCTTGTCAACCTTAACTCCATCAATAGCTGATAAATCAAACTCTTGACCTGTCTGAACCATTTTCATGGTCAAATCAGATATTTCTCGTGTCGTCATTCCTTTGAAATAAACAGCCATAGCAAAGGCAGACATCTGATAATCAGGGACAGTTCCTGACACATAGCCTTCTACCAGCCATTCAATTTCACTCGAAGTCAATTCTTGACCGTCTCGTTTCTTTTGGATTAAATCAACTGCTCTCATTCGTTCACACTTCTAAGGATATAGTACCCCTTGTCTTTTTTGACGACTTCACAATTTCCAAACACTTCCTCCATCTTTGACTTAGCACTTGGAGCCCCTTGTTTTTTCTGTATAACGATTGTTAAATCTCCACCAGTTTCCAAGAAATCTTTACTTTTCTCAATGATTTCATGAACCACTTGCTTGCCCGCACGGATAGGAGGATTGGAAATGACATGGTCAAATTCCCCTTCAACTTGTTCATAGATGTTGGACTGGAAAATCGTCGCTTCTACTTTATTTCGTTCAGCATTTTGTCGCGCCAAATCCAAGGCACGATTATTAATATCGACCATGGTAGACTGAACGCCATAAGATTTAGCTAAAGACAAGCCCAAAGGTCCGTAACCACAGCCTACATCCAGGACAGTTTCTCCTTGGTTGACCTCAAGACACTTGAGCAAGAGTTGACTGCCAAAGTCAACCATTTTCTTGCTAAAAACACCCGCATCCGTTAAAAAGGCCATTTTTTGTCCCAACAATTCTACTCGCAACTCATGAATGTCGTGAGCAGCGTCAGGATTTTCTGCATAATACATTTTACTCATGAAACTATTTTACCATAATTTGACTTAAATTGTAAATCGTTTACAAATTGATCATAAAACGAAAAAGACTGAAGAAAGCTAGTAGGTAAAACCTTTTCTTCAATCTCTTTCAATTATTGGAAACGAATGACAAGCCATTGGGAGCTATAAGGTATCACAGTCAAGATAAAACAACAAATTTATTGTCTATAATCAAGCGCATTTTTATTACGATTGCTTAACCTTCAGATATTTAATTATCAACAAAATTCCCAACAAGATGTTTAGATAAAAGCCCAACTGATACGTTTTTGTCAGGATTTCCCAACTTGTCCAAAGTCGTACCAAATCTTCTAGCGACATGCGGAAGAAATAACCCTCTGTAGCAATCCATAGAACTAAAAAGAAATAACTACCAGCAGCAAGCCATTTCGTCCACCGTTTTTTTAGTAGGCAAGCAATCAAGAGCGAACAGATAAAGATAGCTGTTACAATAGCATGTTCCATCAAAAAAGTAAAACCGTAATAGATTTCCACAAAGCGTCTACCATTATCCGCATTCGCCCCTTTTATAAAAGGTAGTGCAAAACTTAAAATAAAACAGAGTTCCAGTATATAACTTTTTAAGATTTTCATAGTACACCTCCTATAAATTGTGAATCCCAAAGCCCCCTTTATTGGCTTATAAGTCAGGAGAAAGTAGCTCCTACCTCATCAATAAATTGGTCAACCCTATCTACTTCTATTAGGGCACCTCTAAAAACCTATCCAATGGACACCAAAATATGAGATAATAGCCTTATCATAAGATGAGGTTATTATTT